>JAJDBR010000055.1 GCA_029261275.1 Nitrospirales bacterium | reverse complement strand
GTTCAGGTTGTGTAAAAACTCCGCATAAAATTTGGATCTAAAAATTTAGCCTCCGAGGATCGCCTGTATCCCACGATCCCTATATAAGCAAGGGGTCAGGGACCCCCTAAATCCAGAAAATTCCGAGTTTTCACACAGCCTCGGCCGGAAGGGGACATCAATGCGCGCCTCGATCGGTCACTGTCTATAAGGTCGCATGGCCACTCTTACACCTAAGCTCTTCCAGCCACCAATCTGAAACAGGCCCCAAAGTAGGTCTTGCTCAATCGATATTCATGGCCCAGCCATCACCAATAAGGACATTTCTCTCACAAACCCACAAACTGTGAATCTGCTGCTCTGGTCCCTCCCCTGGCAAAAAACACATTACCCTTCTACATCCGTTCACGACATTTCCTTTTTTCTCTTACTATTGGTCTGGTGATAACGCGACATCCGTTATAGACTGATAGGTGCGAAATGGTCACTATCAAATCCACCAGGTAGCCGATCATATGTTTTAGTTAGTGATAAAATTATCAGGATAGCCACGATACGATCATGCTCCAGGTAACACCCCTCAAAATCAAAGGATTTGAACTCGTGGTGATTGGAAAAGACTCTTCTTCTAATTTCCATGCGATCATTGCGGTGCATTCCACCAAGCTAGGACCCTCCTTGGGAGGCATTCGGATGTGGCCGTATACGAGTGAGAAGGACGCCTTACAAGATGTGCTCCGATTAGCGGAGGCCATGACCAAAAAGGCGGCTATCTCGGGGCTACAGATGGGTGGCGGCAAAGCCGTCATTATTGGGGATCCTGGAACAGATAAAACCCGATCGTTGCTTTGCTCCATGGGTGAATTCATCGACTCACTTCAAGGAAAATATCTCGCCGCCAAAGATTCGGGGATCCTGCCGGAAGATTTGGATATCGTGGCCGAAAAGACGCGCCACGTGACGGGAACCACTGATAAGCATGGGGGAAGTGGAGATCCGTCCCTGGCGACGGCCAAGGGGATTCTCGCGGGTATGCAAGCAGCCTGCAAATTCGTGTTGGGGACTAATACTCTCAAAGGTCGGGTAGTGGCCATTCAAGGAGTCGGGCAGGTGGGATGGAATTTAGGAAATCTTCTTACTCAACAGGGAACCAAACTTTTTGTGGCCGATCTCCAACCTTCACGAGTCAAACAAGTACAGCGATCTTGGAAGGCTACCGGTGTCCCCTTGTCAAAGATCCATCAGATACAGGCAGACATCTTTGCACCTTGTGCCCTTGGTGGCATATTGAATGCCGACACCATCCCGCATCTTCAAGCAAAAATCGTGGCTGGCGCTGCCAACAACCAATTTTTTGATGAGGAGCAAGATCCCTATCGCCTCATGAAGAGAAATATCCTCCATGTGCCGGATTACATCGTGAATGCAGGCGGGTTGATCCATCTCTATGTGCATGAAATTTTACATCAACAACGATTGGCCCCATGGATTTCGAATATTGAACGAACCGTTCATCAGGTGTTGTCGGCATCGTTCCAGAAACAGCTCCCTCCTTTGATCATGGCTAATCAAATGGCTCTGCAAAGACTAGAGCTCTAATGAAGGGGCCTTCCCCCTTCCTAAAAGTACTTGTCCTCGCTGCTGCAACCATTCAAAAGATCTGAAGGGTAATATCAGGTTCAGCAGAGTTTGGCAGACCAATGTGATGACTCCCCATACACCCAGCTAACGTGGCCTTCGTTTCTCCTCCTCAATCCTCAGCCATACCGTCGAGTGAAAACCCCGATTGTGTTGGTAACGACCCGTCCCTTCTATTCATTCATCCGCATTGAAATACTTAATTTTTACATATCGTCAGGCCGGTTGAGTTTTTGACCATACGGAATAGTCTATCCAACTTTTACTTAACTCGACGCCCATTTACTGAAAAGCCTTTTACATAGTAGAATAATTCTTATGAGATCCTTCTCCAAGCTACTCGCGCTCGTCCTGATTGGCCTCTTTCTCTCGTTTAGCTTTAATGCGTACGCTTGCTTGGTGCCGATTTATGGTGGCATGAAGGTGAGCCAGGGGAGTGATTGCACGGAGCCTGGTGAAGAACCGGCTTCGCAATTTTGTGATGGGTTTAAATCTCTCGCGATCCAATCTAGCTCAGATATTCCTTCAGGAGGATTGTCTCATTTCTTTCTGAGCGGGAACGTTCCTTCTCTCTTTCCCACCCCTGTGACAAACAGTCATGTATTTCTCCTCCCTGCAAAAGAGTACCTTCCTCCGCCAGAGGATATCCTTATCCTTATTTCCGTGTTTCGCATTTGATACCTCCCTCGCATTTCTTTTTCTCACGTAACGTTCTGAATTAACACATCATAAACCAATCTTTCTGTTGTGTCAGGAAAGATTGTTGAGCCTGACTTTCCCCCTCTCGTTCGTTTTTCTGAGAGGCAAAGGGATGAGGTTCGTTTTGGAGAATACTATGCGACGAGAAATACGATTGTGCGGGCTATGGTTGTTGTTCAACGTTCTTTTACTTGGACTGCCAGGGCCTCTCTGGGCAGAAGACCCGAGTGTTCATGAAGAAACCATACTGCTTCGTTCGCTTATTGAAGAAGCACTTCAACACAATCCTGAATTGGTGGCTGAACAAGCTCAAGTGGATGCCATGGTTGAGCGTGTCCCCCAAAGCAATGCCTTAGATGACCCTGAATTGACCATTCGACTGTGGAATACACCAAACTCCTTGGATGTCACGCGGTCAGATAGAACCATCTTTGGCCTCGCTCAACAGTTTCCTTTTCCGGGCACGTTATCCGAGCAAGAGCACGTGGCAGAGAAAGTCGTTGGACAAGCGGCACAACACCTAGCCGGGAAGAAACGCGAAATTATTGCGGCAGTGAAGGTGGCCTATTACGAGTGGTTGTATGTCCACCAAGCTCTTGAGATTCATCATCAGGAAGCCATGCGCCTCAAGCAGTTCTTTGAAGCTGCGACGGCCAAGTTCCGTGTGGGCAAAGGGACGCAAGTCGATGTGCTGAAAGCTCAAGTGGAGCAATCGAAGTGGTTTCAGCATCTTCCCATCCTCGACCAACAAAAGGAAACCGCGCGCGCTCACCTCAACACAATACTTAATCGTGAACCCCAGACTCCCTTGGGATTTCCAACTGAACCTGTCGGCGAGCCAAGGTCACTCTCACTGAAACCTCTCCAGGAGCAAGCCCTTCAGCAGCGTCCGGAAGTTCGGGAAGCGGCCTTGGCCGTCGAGCAGCTGAATTCTGGGATCAAACTGGCAAAACTCCAAACTTATCCCCATTTGCGTGTCGAGGTGCAGCGTTGGCAGAACCGAAATGCGGATGATGGATTCGGAGGGGTGGTGTCCATCAACCTGCCTTTTGCCTTTTGGACCAAGCCGAAATACGACGCTGGGGTTCGAGAAGCCATTGCTCAGAAGAAAGTCGCACAGTTTAGGAAAAAAACGTTGGAAAACCAAACACGGTTTCAGATTCAAGATCTGGTCGCACAGCTCACGGCAAAGAGAACCATTCTCAACTTGTATACCACCACCGTTCTTCCTCAGGCCAAGCTCACGGTGAAAGCGGCGATGGCCGGTTACCGCACTGATCGCACTGACTTTTTAGATCTGATCTCAGCTGACCGTGCCTTGCTGGCCTATCAGTTGGAATATGTTCGTACGGCTGTTGATTGGGAGCAATTGCTCGCAAAACTTGAACGAGTCGTCGGAACAGAATTGTGAAAAGAAAGGTGTACCCATGAAGTTTTATCCTCGCTCACTGAAGCAGATCCTTTGGGTAGCGATTGCGGTTGGAATGATCTTCGTTGTTGGAGGCACTTGGTGGATGAACAAGGAACTCACGCCTCAACACCAACCATCTCTAGAAGAGATTTCTCCACCTGACGGGCAAAGCATGAAGGGGATGTCAGAAATGGAAATGCAGGGCATGCCAGAGCCCTCGGCGATGGGATCTGCCCAGGCCTCGCCAGTGGTGTCCTCTCTCAGACAACAAATGATTGGTGTACAAACAGCGCTGGTGGAGAAACGCCATCTTTCAACCACTGTTCGAGCGGTCAGCAGGGTCGCCTATAACGAACAGCGCATTGCTCATGTGAATCTTCGGGTTTCAGGTTGGATCGAAGACCTCTACGTGGATTTCACTGGACAACACGTTAAAAAAGGACAGCCGCTCTTTACCCTCTACAGCCCTGAGCTCGCGGCCACACAGGAAGAATATCTTTTAGCCTTGCAGGCGTTGGATGACATTTACCAAAGCCCACTCCCTTACGTTCATCAGCAGGCCGAACAGGTCGTTGATGCCGTTCGCGATCGGTTGCGTTTGTGGACCTTTACTGATGCCCAGATCGAGAAATTGGAGTTTCGTGGAACGCCTACAACCTCGGTGACGATCTATTCCCCCATGAAAGGCTACGTGATCGACAAAACTGCATTTCAGGGTATGTTCGTCAAACCTGAGATGACGATGTATACGATTGCGGACCTGTCCACCATCTGGGTCCAGGCTGAAGTTTATGAATATGAATTACCTTTTATTCACGGAGGACAGACCGTAACGCTCACCCTCGAAGCCTTCCCAGGAGAAACATTTTCCGGCCATGTAACCTATATCTACCCCTATCTCAATAAAAAAGCCCGCACCGTACAGGTGCGATTGGAATTCCCCAATCCTCACATTCGACTGAAACCTGACATGTATGGCACAGCGGTCATTGAGATTGATCGAAGTCCCAGTTTGGCCGTACCCGATCAGGCCGTACTGAACTCCGGGCGTAGGCAAATTGTGTATGTGGCACACGAGAAAGGAATGTTTGAACCCAGGGAAGTCACGCTCGGCGTCAAAGTCGGTTCTTTCTTCGAGGTGACCCAAGGGTTGACGGAAGGTGAGCGCATCGTAACGTCTGGCACCTTCTTATTGGATTCCGAAAGCCGACTCATGGGCACAAGTAATATGATGGGGGCTTTGGGGATGGGAGGAGTCAAAATGGAAACAGCGCAGATGGGCAAGATGGAGATGGGAAGCATGGATATGAATGGGATGGATAAGAAGATAGATATGAAAAAGGTAGACGGGGAAGAGTCCCAATGATTGAACGAATTATTGGGTGGAGTGCTCGCAACGGTTTTCTGGTGGGCATGCTCGTTCTTTTTCTTATGGGTTGGGGGATTTGGGTCATTCCTCGTACGCCGCTTGATGCCTTGCCAGATTTGTCGGATGTCCAGGTGATTGTGTTCACGGAATGGCCAGGACGCAGTCCTGACTTGGTTGAAGATCAAATCACCTATCCCCTCGTGACATCCATGTTGGGAGCTCCGCGCATCAAATATGTTCGCGGACAATCCTTTCTTGGGCTGTCCTTTGTCTACATTGTGTTTCAAGATGGAACCGACATGTATTGGGCACGAAGTCGTGTCGTTGAATATCTACAAGGCGTGAAGGACAAGTTGCCGGAAGAGGTCTCGCCAACGCTCGGTCCCGATGCCACAGGGGTTGGTTGGGTTTTTCAATATGCCTTGGTCGATGACACCGGCCAACAGAGTTTAGCCGACCTGCGGTCCTTCCAGGATTGGTCTTTGCGCTATTGGTTGCAAAGCGTACCCGGCGTTGCTGAGGTGGCGTCGATCGGTGGATTCGTGAAGCAGTATCAAGTTCAAGTCGATCCAGTGAAACTTGAAGGGTACGGCATTGGCCTCTCTGAGGTTATTCGGGCTATCCGCCGAAGCAATAACGAAGTTGGAGGACGGGTGATTGAGGCCAGCGAACGGGAATACATGGTACGAGGACGGGGATATATCACATCACTCGATGATCTTCGAGTGATCCCAGTGGGGACGGATCAACAAGGAACACCGATTACCGTCCGGGATGTCGCGCATGTCACCATCGGTCCGGATATACGTCGAGGCATCGCGGAGCTGGATGGCACAGGAGAAGTCGTTGGCGGCATTGTCATTATGCGGTATGGCGAAAATGCATTGGCGGTCATTGACCGAGTCAAACAGAAATTACAAGACATTGGGCCGTCGATTCCCGAAGGCATTCGGGTGGTCCCCGTGTATGATCGATCGGACTTGATCTTACGAGCAATCGCGACCTTACAGGAAAAACTCGTCGAAATCATCGTGGTGGTCAGCCTGGTCAGTCTACTCTTTCTCTTTCATGTTCGGTCCGCCTTGGTCCCAATTCTGCTGATCCCGGTATCTGTATTGCTCTCGTTCATTGCCATGTATTACTTGGGGATCAGCTCGAATGTAATGTCCCTTTCGGGCATCGCGATCGCTATTGGTGCCATGGTCGACGCCGTCATTGTCATGGTGGAAAATGCGCATCGGCGATTAGAAGAATGGGAACACGGGGGCCGAATAGGGTCCCGAGAGGAAATTATTATTCGCGCGGCTCAAGAAGTCGGTAAGCCCCTCTTTTTTTCTTTGCTGATTATCACCGTTTCCTTTCTGCCTATTTTCACCTTAGAAGCACAGGAAGGTCGCCTATTTACACCCCTCGCCTACACCAAAACGTTTGCGATGTTCTTTGCTGCACTTGCCTCCATCACCTTGGCTCCCTTGTTGATGGGTTGGTTCATTCGTGGGCGGATCACATCAGAACGTCACAATCCTGTGAATCGCTTTCTTCTGTGGATCTATACGCCTCTGGTCAAGGCAGTGTTGAGATTCAGATGGCTTATCGTGGGAGTCGCGATTGGCAGTGTGATCATGACCTGGCCTCTCTACGAAAAACTCGGGGCGGAATTCATGCCCCCTCTGAACGAAGGCACCATGTTGTATATGCCCACAACCCTTCCGGGCCTGCCTATCCAGAAAGCCAGCCAAATTCTTCAAACCCAGGATCGATTGTTGAAGGAATTTCCCGAAGTCGACCGGGTGTTTGGGAAAATGGGTCGGGCACGCACTGCCACGGACCCTGCTCCATTAAACATGGCCGAGACTATCGTGACACTCAAGCCACAGGAAGAGTGGCGGCCAGGCATGACCTGGGACAAGCTCATTGCCAAAATGAACCAGCGCGTTAAATTACCCGGCATGCCAAACATTTGGTGGATGCCCATTCAAACCCGAACTGAAATGCTTGCCACGGGCATCCGAAGCAGCTTGGGAATTAAAATCTTAGGCCCCCAGTTGCCGGAACTGGAACGATTGGGGTTGCAGATTGAAAGCCTTCTTCAATCCCTTGAGGGAACACGGAATGCGTATGCCGAGCGGGTCACCGGAGGATACTATTTGGACATCGACGTAAATCGTGTGGCGGCGGCCCGATACGGATTGACCGTCGCAGATGTCCAAGATGTCATCGAATCAGCCATTGGCGGTAAAAATATTACCTGGACGGTGGAAGGTCGAGAACGCTACCCCGTTAATGTTCGCTATCCCCGCGAACTGCGTCAGGATATTGGTGCCCTCAAGCGTATTTTGGTGACGACACCCCAAGGAGTGCACATTCCCCTCGCACAACTTTCCACCATCTCAAAGATCACCGGTCCGCCATCCATTCGGGATGAGAACGGCTCGCTTGCCAGCATTGTATTTGTCGATGTGGCTGGGCAAGACCTGGGGACCTATGTCGAGATGGCCAAGGCGTTGGTTCAAGAACAGGTAAAGCTCCCCACAGGATACTCATTTCAATGGGCGGGGCAATATCAATATCTCGAACGGGCTCAACAACAACTTCAGATCGTGATCCCCTTAACAGTCTTTCTTATTTTTATCTTGCTGTACCTCAATTTCAAATCTATACCTCGATGTCTACTGGTCCTGCTCTCGGTTCCGTTTTCCCTGGTCGGAGCGATTTGGTATCTGAATTTTCTGGGCTACCATCTCAGCGTGGCCGTCTGGGTTGGGCTTATTGCCTTAGCGGGTGTGGCTGCTGAAACCGGAGTGATTATGATCATGTTTCTGGATGAAGCCTGCACTAGGCGGCAAAAGGAAAATCGTCTTCATTCGCTGACTGATCTTCGTGATGCGGTGATCGAGGGTGCAGTGCTCCGAGTGCGGCCAAAAGTCATGACGGCCTCAGCAATCTTTTTGGGATTATTGCCCATCATGTGGAGCCATGGAACTGGGGCAGATGTCATGAAACGGATTGCCGCCCCAATGATTGGGGGTATGGTCACGGCCACGGTTCTGACTCTTCTGGTCATTCCTGCTATGTATCTGATTTGGAAAAAGTGGGAGTTACAGCTCATGGACAAGAAATAAAAACAGGTCCCGCAACCGGTTTTGTTCAATCAAGTCTTATAGCAACCCCTTCACCGGAAAGAACGTTTCCCCCGAAGGCCAGCTGATTGTTAATCAGTGGGTCTCTTCAATCCCTCCTACGACGTCTCTCTGAGCAGGAGTTTGCCGTTATTAATCGCCTCCGTCTCTTTGATTCGTGTTTTTACTACATTTCCACCTTCCATGGTTTCATCTTCCGGTCACCGATGACGGGAAATTCTGCGTATCACCCGTCCTTTTGTTCGGTCAGTCCCATGAGACGGCTTTCCTTTTGGCTGAGGATGATCCATCCGGTCACAGACACTCACCTCTAACGCCGGTGTCAGTAAACATATAGTGGAGAGGATTATTTTCCCCACCTCCAGCTGCACTACGACACCTCATGAATACTTGCCATCACCCTTAAGATACGGAGAGATAGACCACGTTTTTGCCTCAACTTACGAAGTTGGTCCATCTGTGATCAATTGATAATCTCTTACATATTCTCAACTAGTTCTATTGACGAATTGTTCCCACGGAAATAAAGGCCTTCACTAGAAGTATACCTACAGATCTTCCTATCCCTGTCCTAAACCGGAGGTGGTCCCATGCTTCAGGTTCGTGAACGGCAACATCACAGCACAAAAGTCCTCACACTGACTGGCCAGTTTACTCATGACACAACCACGGGCATCCAAGCCAAAATTTTGGGGGCTAAAGAAGTGGGCTATCAGCATGTCATTCTTGATTTTTCCGGGATTTCTGAAATTGACGTCAGGGGCATCGGAGAATTGTTGTTCTGGTACCACAATAGGAAACCCAATTTCGTCCAGGTCAGTATTGTAAATCCACCAACTCTTATTTGGAATCAATTAGATTTGGGGCATGTCTCCGAGTTTGTCCAGATTTTCGCCTCTCAAGAGGAGGCTACCTGGAATAAAGTATCCCTTGCATGAGAGAGAAGGCCGCTTCTCTGTCATCGTACGCACCTCGTCATTCTGGTGTTGATCACTAGGGCGTGAAGTTGGAGCGGTTTTACTTTCCCGCGCTTTTAGTTCTAAGGGACCGGTCGGAGCACGGGCGAAATTCGGGGAATCGCTGAGAAAACCACTTGATAAGGTGAATGATGCGTCACCCAGAACATACGGGGTCCTGAGTCGAATAAGATTGATTTGCGCCAGAAACTTTCGCTGAAAGCCATAGACAAAGGCTTCGTCCGTTCGTCCCCTCATAGACTGTAAAAATATTATCTCCGCCTACGACAGCGGCGAGTGCATCGAATCCACCTAGCTGCTCAAGCATCGTTCTGACCGATTGAGCCTTAGTGTAATCAACTTGGACATCCTTCAATCTGCTCTCTCGATAGTAGTTTCATCATGGAATTTCTCCGTGTGAATGGGGAAGAGACCCTTTTCACCAACTATGGTGGTCACGTCTCTAATCATTTCACCATTACCACAAAGATAAAACTCAACGTTTCTCACTGTTGAAATTTACTCCTTCACCAGTGCGATCACCCTTCCAACCGAACCCTTCCAATCAGTTTGAGGGCAAGAAAGGGTCGTGATAAAACCAAAATTTGGATGCAGCCGTTCCAGGGATTTCCGTTCAGATTGGAGGTGAAGGTCCTTTGGCTCTTCAGTCCCCAGAAAAGGGTGACCTTTCCTGCATTTGGCTGCTCCAGGCGAGTTCCAAACATCGACCAAAATGGGGCAATGCCCGTACGTGTCGCCACAAAGACTAGATCGCGATTCAGTTCTTCATTGAGAAAGAACGAACCACCTGGCCCTCGGAATTGCAAGTCATGCCCGACCTCAAGGCTAAACAGGTAACTGGAGTCTAGACCTCCTGTTACTCTATTGAACAGTAGTTTAACCTGATGGTGCAGGTTTGGTGGAGAAGCAATCTAATACTGCCGCTGCACGTGGTGTTTGAAGTGCGGATTCCAGACGTCCAGAGAGATCTACTGCCCCGCCTTCTACTCGATTGTCAGAGGTTCGATAAGTTTGAGTTCCAACTCTCGAACATTGTGAGTTAGATCTTTGATTCGATTGATCTGGACATGAAACATTTCCATGGTATTGGTAACCTACCCCAAATGGGGACTCCATTGACGAATGGAGCCCGGAACCTGATCCCTCATAAACTAATGGATTAGGGTCCGGTAAATTGTCCATTCCGCATTCAATTTTCGTTAAGATAACAATACCTGCAAAAGAGCCTAATTCGAAATGAGGTCTGGATTTTTTTGGTCTATGGTTCCTCTTCTATCGTTCCTCGCCCATGCTTTTTCTTACATTCCCTTTCTTCCAATAATTTTGTATGGTGTTGGTTGATCTGGATCAATTCGCCAACGCTGTGAAGAATTTTTTCGCCATAATAAAAAAAGGGGTGGGAATATTCCTGGGAGCTTTATTGCTCGTGATCGGGGGAGGTATTGGATTGGAGAACCTACAAGCTCCTGGAACCATCAATATCCCCATTATGCTTTTTTCTTTGGCTGCAATCCTCGTGGGTTCAATCATTCTGTGGATGACATTCACCAAGGACGAGATCAAGTAGACCAAATACTAGATCAATTGAAGAATGGAAATGAAACACGAATTATCAGCCGAGCTCCCCATAGAACCAATGTTCATAGAGGAGGAGGGAACTCACATTCACCACCTCGTCGCCATTTTCATATGATTTACTTGGAAATATGATCGTTCTTGCAACTTCCACGAAGGACAAAGGGACCGAGACGATAGCGGTGACCTTCAATCCCTCGCCGCTTTTCTCCAAAACCTAATTTTAAACTCATTCACACCAAAATATAGACAGACCTGAAAAAGATGCCCAAAATGATCATTTTCATTAGCCTCGTGATTTTCTTACTCATACTTGTTGGGTTTTTCGTCCTTGGGAATATGTCAAAAACTGGAATGCCTCCTGGGTTAATAGCAGGGCGCCTCTCTGCCTGTTCGGATAAGCCCAACTGCGTTGTCAGCGAAATTGCTGACGATGATTCGCATTATATTTCTCCCTTACATTATCCAGCTGCCATGACAGAAGAGACAAGGGACCTCATCAAACAGGTCATTCAGGAGGTCGGCGGTGAAATTACAAAGGAGGAGGGGACGTATATTGCTGCCGCGTTCAGGTCAACTTTTTTTGGGTTTATCGATGATCTGGAGTGCAGAAATAATAGAGTGAATCACACCATTCATCTACGTTCCGGTGCACGGGTTGGGCATTCTGACTTCGGGGCAAACAGAAGACGGGTCACGTTAATTTCCAGCCTCTTTCATCAAAGAGTCAAGAAGGCTACTCAAGAAACGCCCTCTGCGAAGACAAGGCCCTCAAGTCATTCATAAATGTCTGATCGCTACACTCACAAAGAACTTGGCCTCCAAGATCAATTTCTTTTCGAGGAGTCTCAAAATTAATGAATAATTTCCCATCGTGGCAATTTAATGAAATGAACCAAGTCGGAAAAGACTACGCTGACGTGGCCGAAGTTGACGCCTTTGACGCCCTTCACGGGAAATTGAGAAATGTGGAAAAGGAAAATGAGGCAATCCTTGATTTGCTTTCCATTCAAGAACATCATTCGGTAATAGATTTCGGTGCAGGCACAGGTGCCTTTGCCATGCAAGCAGCCGCGTGTTCTCGTGAGGTGTATGCGGTTGATGTCTCTCGTGCCATGCTTGATTATGCAAAAAAGAAAGCCACAGAAAGAGGAATTTCTAATATCGTCTTTTGTCATGGGGGATTCCTCACGCATCATCATGCTGCTGATTTAGTAAATTTCATTGTCACAAGTTTAGCATTGCATCATCTTCCAGACTTTTGGAAAGGCGTGGCCTTGCGCAGACTCCACTCCATGCTGAAACCTGAGGGGCGATTATTTCTTTACGACGTGGTGTATTCAGAGAAGAACTATGAGACAAATATTTCCGAGTGGATTTCCCAATTGAAAAAAGTCGGAGGACAAGAAGCCGTGGACGACGTAGAGGGACATATTCGGGAAGAATATTCTACGTTTACATGGATCATGGAGGCACTCCTTGAAAAAGCAGGGTTCAGAATTGATCGTGTGGATTATGACCAAGGAGTTTTCGCGCAATACGTTTGCACAAAGCGAACCCCTACCTGAAAGGGCAGAAACAAAACAGAATAGGATTATCGACAACCCTCTTTCCTAGTGAGAATATCTGTAGATGACATTGGGAATTTGAGGGTGAAGGTGCTCCCGCTGATAGGTTCGCTCTTCAGGAGAGCCCCCCCATATGCGTTCATGATTTTCTTCACCAGGCTGAGCCCAAGACCATACCCGCCCGTATTCCGGGTTCGTGATTTATCAACTCGATGATAGAACGGTTTAAGGATTAGAGTTAGTCTTCCTGAAGAATCCTGGACCTGGACCTTGATCTCGACCTGCCCACTTTAAACTGGCCCGGCTTCCGAGGTAGGTTTGACCGGATTCTGGGAAAGGAAAAAGAATGGAACGCAAACGGATTACACCCGAAGACACTATTGGGCATCTACGAACGGTCGAGATCGAATCAGAGGAAAGGGTGTCAGTGCGGGATGCCTGTCGAAAGTTAGGCATCTATGAGCAAACCTCCTCCCGGTGGGAACGGGAGTGCGGCGGACTCTGCGTTAATCAGGCCAAGCAGTTGAAGGGGTTGGAACAGGAAAATGTCCGCCTCAAGAACCTGGTGGCAGACTAGGCTCTCGAAAAAACGATCTTACAGGTAGTTGCCAAGGGAAATTTCAAAGTTCGGGCCAACGTCGTGAAGCGGTAGTGAAAATACAGCAAAAAATGCCCGTCTCAACCTCATAGTGCGCTGGGATAGCGATCACCAATCCCAGAGATGAGGAAATTAATCACACAACAAGTGGGCTAATCACTGGGAACAGATCATTTCCCATAAATCTCAATTGTTTTTCTGCTTGAAAAAATACCAACTGGTATGTATAATTATTTAAAATACCTGAAACGGAGGTAATTAAATGCCTAAGCATACCTGTACGAAGGAAAAGCTCCTAGAGACTGCCACGAAACTCATCTGGCAAAGCAACTACGCCAATGTTGGTGTGAATGAAATCTGCCAACAAGCCGGAGTGACCAAAGGCAGCTTTTATCATTACTTCGAAACGAAAGCCGATTTATTCTATGAGGCTTCCGAGCACCATTGGGTAGGCATGAAGAAAGACTTGGATGGGCTCTATTCACCCGACTTCACTCCGCTGGAGCATTTAGAAAATGTCATTCAATTTGTGATTAGCATGCAGGAGAAGGGGAAGGACAAAGACAACAATCCTGTGTCCGGGTGCCCGTTTTTTACCGCGGGAGGACAAGCCGGGTCCGGCGAAACACGCGTGCGGGAGGCGTCTCGCGAAATGTCCGAACATGCTGTGAAATATAGTGTAGCGCTGGTGCGAAATCTAAAGGCCGAAAAGGTTCTGAATAGCGATCCCGACCCCCAACAAGTCGGCCGCTTAATTCACCAGTTCATACAAGGTTTGCTGATGTATGGACGCGTGTATTCTGACCTTGGTGTCGTGAAAATCGACCTAAGGGAGGGACTCTATCGGTTGATTGACCTGAAGCACGAGTATCGTCAACCACATTCTGAAACATCTTCCCCGCATACGGTTTTTGTACTTGCAGCGACCTAACGCATCAACTGATTTTTCAGTCCCTGCAAGGCCCTTCGTCCCCCAAGCCCAACTACGGTTCATTCGAGTCAGAATGAAGCCACATACGTTTTTAGCGTTGGCCAAATCTAGTCAACGCCACAGAAAAAAAGGAAGAGATTTCAGGGAAATCCTGGAGCAACTATTCAGGGCACCCTAGAGGCTGATCTGTCCAATTGACAAGAACCCTGGAACAAGACAAATTCGCTTCCTCCTTTTCATCCTCACCCAAAATCAATCACCCAAGTTATTGATTTTACTAATTATTTCTTCACTCATTTCCCGTGAAACCCATACCAGTTGTTAGGGTACGCGTTCTCATGTGGTTAACATGCTTGATGTATTGCAATGCACCCTCCACCATCGTGAATAATTTATTCATATTTAACAATTACTTACAGTTTATTTCCCAAAAAACACCCCCTAACCGTTGACACATACCAATCGGTATGTTATTAATTTAATTATAAACAAACAAACCGGTAGGTATATGTATGAGTTTTCACAAAATATCTAAGAGAGAATGGCAATGAATGCAATCCGAAACCTTCTAAAAACTCAGAGAACCCTCACACTATTTATCGTGATCGGCATAATGGCCATCAGTGGGGCCACACTTCACGCTATCTCCCAGGCCAATTCTTCAAAGACAGCTCAAGCCTCGGTACAGGCACCAATCCCCTCAGTGGACGTGGTAACCGTCCAACCTCAATCTGTTCGCATGTGGAAAACCTTTTCTGGCCGCTTACGAGCCGTGGACTATGTAGAAATACGCCCCCGCGTGGGCGGCACGATTACCAACGTCTTGTTTGAAGAGGGCGCCATCGTGGAGAAAGGTGCCCCTCTTTTCGTGATCGATCCGCGACCCTTTGAGACTGAATTTTCCAGTGCCCGAGCAGAACTCCAGTCGGCCCAGTCTCGAACCACATTAACCAAACAGGAACTAGCGCGTGCAAAAGGATTGGTGAAAAAGAACGCGATTTCTCAAAGCCGGTTTGACGCGGCAAAAAACGATTATCAGGTGGCCATCGCGTCGATCAATTCGGCGAAAGCCCGAATGAGACGAGCCAATCTAGATCTCGAATACGCACACATCAAGGCTCCGGTCTCCGGTCGGATCAGCCGGGCCGAAATCACCCAAGGCAATGTGATCGAGGCAGGCCCCAATGCCCCTGTGCTCACCACAATTGTTTCGATTGATCAGCTCTATGCCGAATTTGACGTGGACGAGCAGACCTATATCCAAACAAGGCGGAAGACAACCGGAGCCACCATGCCGGTAGAGTTGACTCTCACGAGTGATGCCACCGTGGTGTATCCGGGGGTTATGCATTCTTTTGATAACCAACTTGATACGACGTCCGGCACCATACGGGCTCGAGCCATTTTCAACAATAAAGATGGAGCGCTCGTCCCGGGAATGTTTGCGACCGTTCGATTGGGTTCGACTAGCGAGCAAGCGACCGTACTCGTGAGTGACCGAGCCGTACGCACCGACCAAGATAAAAAGTACGTCTATATTGTCACCCCGGACAACACCGTGGCCTATCGCGAAGTGAAACTAGGGCAGGCCTTGAAGGGACAACGCGTGGTGCTATCCGGCTTGGAACCAGGAGTCCGAGTGTTGGTCAACAGCTTGCAGCGTGTCGTCCCAAACATGGAAGTCCAGCCTGTTGAAGTCACGAAAAAGGGTACGCCGAAGGTTCAATCATAAATATGGCCAAATTCTTTATCGACCGCCCAATTTTTGCCGGGGTGCTCTCGACCCTGATCTTCTTGGGCGGACTCATTGCCATGTTTCAATTGCCGATTTCGGAATACCCGGAAGTGGTGCCGCCGTCGGTCGTGGTCAACGCCCAATTTCCCGGCGCCAACCCCAAGGTTATTGCGGAGACCGTCGCCACCCCACTTGAAGAGCAGATCAACGGGGTGGACAACATGCTCTACATGTATTCGCAATCGACGTCGGATGGGAGGATGACACTGACGGTCACGTTTGAGCTGGGAACCGACGCAGACTTGGCCCAGCAATTAGTACAAAACCGCATTTCCCAGGCCCTCCCCCGTTTGCCGGCGGTCACCAGACAGTTAGGGGTGACGACGGTCAAAAGTTCTCCCGAGCTGACAATGGTCGTTCACTTGAAGTCCCCGAACGATCAGTACGACATGCTCTATCTCCGCAATTATGCCGTCCTAAATGTCAAAGATGAATTAGCCAAAATTCGCGGTGTAGGGCAGGTTCGCCTCTTTGGCGCTGGGGATTATGCCATGCGCATTTGGCTCAATCCTGAAAAAATTGCCGAACGCAATCTCACGGCCACCGATGTCGTCAATGCCATTCGTGAACAAAATGTTCAAGTAGCTGCCGGCATCATCGGAGGGGCACCTTATGCGGATGTCGTAGAACTGCAACTGCCGATAAACGCGAAGGGACGCTTGGAAACCCCGGGTGAATTTGAGGAAATTATTATTCGCACAGGGCTCCAAGGACAGATCACCAGACTCAAAGATGTCGCAAAGGTCGAGATGGGCGCCTCGGAATATGCCCTGCGCTCCTTACTCAATAATAAAAATGCGGCCGCGATCCCGATCTTTGCCTCCCCCGGGGCCAACGCCTTGGATATTTCGAACAATGTCCGCGCCAAAATGGCAGAACTCAAAAGAAATTTTCCGGAAGGCTTGGACTACAGCGTGGTCTACGACCCCACGGTATTCGTGAGGGGGTCCATACAAGCTGTCATCAAAACACTCTTAGAAGCGGTGGCCCTCGTGGTACTGGTAGTCATTCTGTTCCTGCAAACCTGGCGGGCCTCGGTGATTCCGCTGCTGGCCGTCCCCGTCTCCATCGTCGGCACCTTCGCCGGGTTATATCTGTTCGGATTTTCCATCAACGTGCTGACCTTGTTCGGCTTGATTCTAGCCGTTGGGATTGTGGTCGATGATGCCATCGTGGTTGTGGAAAACGTGGAACGCAACATAGAAAATGGACTCTCCCCGAAAGAAGCCACCTACAAAGCCATGCAGGAGGTCAGCGGCCCCATCATTGCCATGACGCTGACGCTCATCGCCGTGTTCGTCCCGATTGCGTTTATCAGCGGACTCACCGGACAGTTTTATCGCCAATTTGCGTTGACGATTGCCATTTCCACCGTGATCTCTGCGTTCAACTCGCTGACGTTGAGCCCCGCCATGGCCCGTCTACTCCTGAAGCCGAAAGGGCAGGGCAATGACTGGTTGACTCGTGGAATCAACGCAATTTTTGGCAAATTTTTCACTGTCTTCAACCGGTTTTTCACATTTAGCTCAGAAAAATATTCCAACGGAGTTGGAAAAATCCTGGGTCGTCGCACGGTCGCTCTCGCCATCTACATGATATTGCTAATCGCCGCGTATGGCATGTTCAAAACAGTGCCGGCCGGCTTCGTCCCCATGCAAGACAAACAATATTTGGTGAGTTTTGCACAATTGCCAGACGGCGCCACACTGGATCGAACAGAAGAAGTGCTGCGTGAAATGGCAGACATGGCCCTGCAAATTCCAGGAGTGGCCGGGGCCGTTGGGTTCCCCGGACTCTCGATTAATGGCTTTACTAATAGCTCGAGCGCAGGAATCGTGTTCGTTCCCCTCGAGGATTTTGATCAACGAACCGATCCGTCTATGTCGGGGTTCGCCATCAGTCAAACCCTCCAACAACGCTATAACGGAATTGAAGAAGCTTTTGTGGCCATTTTCCCTCCGCCCCCAGTTCAAGGTCTTGGCACTATTGGGGGATTCAAACTCCAGATAGAAGACCGGACCGACCAAGGCTATCAAGCCTTACAAGAAGTACTGGGAAAGGTCATGGCCAAAGCCCACGCCTCCCCGGAACTGACTGGCGTCTTCTCCAGCTACAAAATCAACGTCCCGCAACTGTATGCCGAATTAGATCGGACCAAAGCCAAACAGCTCGGGCTCAACATCAACGAGGTGTTTGAAGCCATGCAGATCTATCTCGGATCGCTCTACATTAACGACTTCAACACCTTTGGCCGTACCTACCAAGTCATTGCCCAGGCGGAAAAACAATTTCGTGACGCCCCCAGTGATGTGTTGAACCTCAAAGTTCGGAATCAGAGAGGAGAAATGGTACCTCTAGGGTCTGTCTTACAGATCAGCGAAACCTTTGGGCCAGAATCGGCTCAACGCTATAACGCCTTCCGAGCCGCGGACCTGAATGCGAACGCGGCACCCGGGTACTCCTCAGGTCAGGCGCAGGATACGATGACTCAGATTTTGAGAGAGACGCTCCCTCAGGGAATGCAGTTTGAGTGGACTGAACTCACCTATCAGCAGATTCTCTCTGGGGATAGCACGATGTATGTGATCCCACTGGTGTTATTTCTGGTCTTCCTGGTGCTCGCCGCACAATATGAAAGTCTGACACTGCCACTTGCAATCCTGCTCATCGTCCCCATCAGTATGCTCTCGGCGTTAGTGGGAGTGTCGCTGTCAGGAGGCGACAACAACATCTTCACACAGATCAGCCTATTCGTCCTCATGGGACTCGCGACCAAAAATGCCATCCTGATTGTGGAGTTTGCCCGCGAGTTAGAACATCAAGGCAGGAGCATTATCCAGGCGGCCATCGAGGCCAGCCGGTTGCGCCTGCGCCCCATTCTCATGACTTCATTTTCATTCATCATGGGGGTGTTGCCCATGGCCATTTCTACGGGGGCTGGTGCCGAAATGCGAAACGCCATGGGGATTGCCGTATTTGCGGGCATGCTGGGGGTCACGTTCTTTGGCCTGTTCCTCACCCCTGTGTTCTATGTGGTCTTACGCAAATGGGAAACGCATTCCCCGAAACCCGTCGTCATCCGTGAAGAACTGAACCATGATGTTGTACCCAATAACTAAGGCACCAAAGCTCGCCTCGGCCCTCTTGGTCATGTTGGCTCTCTCCGCCTGCTCGGTGGGACGGGACTATCAGCCCCCAGAAACGGAGCCCCTGGTTCAAAAGCAATTTCTGGAACAGGACCAAGGGCGCTTCCGAGCCACAGAACCCATCGCCTCCTGGTGGCGGCAATTTAACGAAGAGCAGCTCACCAGGTTGGTGGAGCAAGCACTTGAACATAATCTAGATGTGCGAGTGGCGCTGGCCAATTTACAAGAGGCCCGCTATTTGTTGGATGGAACAGGATTCGACCGCTTTCCCACCATAGAAGCCGAAGGGGACGCGACCCGCCAGCTACAAAGTAAGGAAGGGATCTTTCCACCCTTTGGCGACCGAACCCAAACTACGTATGGTGTAGGATTTGATGCCATCTGGGAATTAAATTTGTTTGGTCGGGTCAGTCAGCGCATCGCCGCCTCCGAAGCGAACTTGGAAGCCCGCGAAGCCGATCTCAACGCCTTCTATGTCACGATTGCCGCAGAAGTCGCGCGGACCTATATTGAATTGCGGGGCGCACAATACCGCCAGGATGTGGCAAAGCGGAACACCGACAATCAACAACAAACATATAATCTCACTCGCGACCTGTTCGAGGGAGGAGTCAGTGACAAACTTGACATCGAACGAGCCCGGGCCCAGTTAGAGTTAACCAAGTCCACCATCCCGCCGCTCGAGGCAGAGGTGAATGCGACGATGAACCGCCTGGCGGTCTTAACAGGACACCCACCCACCGCCTTACACCTCACACTCCAATCGTTGAGGGCCTTACCCTCTATCCCAAACACCGTGGACGTGGGAAACCCCGTTGACCTGCTCAGGCGTCGTCCAGACATTCGTGCGGCCGAACGAGAATTTGCCAGTGCGGTGGCCGAATATAATGTGAACGTGGCGGATCTCTACCCCAACGTTACCTTCAATGGAAGTCTGGGGTTTTCTTCGACCTCGCTTTCGAACCTCGTGACCGGTGCAGCCGGAACCTATCTTCTCGGCCCGCAAATCAATTGGGCCGCTTTCAATATTGGGCGGGTGCTGACGCGGATTGATGCCGCGGATGCCAGAACGGATGCACGCAGGGCTTCCTTTGAAAAAACTGTCTTGAGGGCCTTGGAAGAAACCGAGACGGCCATGGTCAATTTCTCTCGGGAGGAACAGAGTCGGGCCCGCCTGCAGCAAGCCGCCGCTTCAAGCGCCAAAGCCGCGGATTATGCCCAAGAACGATTCGAGGGTGGCATCGATAATTTGCTGGATGTCCTCGTGGCACAACGGACGTTGCTCGAAGCCCAAGATCGCCTGGCCACCAGTGAAATAAATGTCGCGCGTAACCTGATTGCCATTTATAAAGCCCTTGGTGGAGGCTGGCAGGTCAAAGCCTCATCGGAATTGGCTTCAATCAACTAACGATGCGGCGACCGAACCGCATCCTCCCTCGGTTCATGCGGTCAAACGCCAAGGTTGAAATATGCGTGAAGGGAATAATACCCAGAACCAATAACTCGGCAAGGTGAAACGATGACCACATTTTCTGAACATATCAGCATTCGGGCCGATAGGAGTCATGTTTGGGATGCGTTGGCTGATATTGGCTCCATATACCGCTGGAACCCCGGCGTGGTGGATTCTCGACTGACCACTGGCGGCGCGGTTGGCCTCGGCTCTGAACGTCGTTGCGAGCTTGGTGGGAAAAACTATTTACATGAAACGGTCACCGAATGGAAACAGGGTAAAATCCTGACCATGCGTATCATCGGGACCAACCTCCCAATCAAAACGGCCGATATTCGATTCTCCTTGGAACAACAAGAGAGACACACACTCGTCACGGTATCCCCAACCTATGTTCTCAAGTTTGGGTTACTCGGAAAACTCATGGACGTGGCGTTTGTTCATTCGCAATATCAGAAAGGTATGGCAACGCTCTTGAAAGGCCTTAAGCAATACATTGAGAACGAGGTAGGCCAAAAAGATAAGATGGCCTTGTCAACCTAATCCAAAAGAGGGGAATAAATCCATGTATGGAGCCAGGAACCTGACCCCTGATCTATCAATGGATTATTGTCAGTGATTCAATGCGCTCTAATTGTTATTGTAAAAATCAAGAACCATGAATGGAATCGAAATCAAACCTATATCCCAGGAAAGTTATCACGAGTTATCGGTGATGGTCGGAGATCTTTTAATTGAAATAATGGATGCCCTAAATGAAAAACACTTTTTTTATGACAAAAATGAAACAGAGAAAAGGGTAAAGGATTTAGTCGAACAAGAGAAATATTGGGTGCTGCTCGCAAAAGATAAAGAGTCGACAGTTGGCTTTGTGTCTCTGTATGAAAGCTATACCCTTTATTCAGAAGGCGCCTTTGGCACGATCCCAGAGTTATATGTTCGTCCCGATTGGCGATCTAAACACATTGGCAAAAGCCTTCTGAAAAAAGCAATGGAGCTTGGAAGAGAAAAAGGATGGCGAAGGCTCGAGGTGACCACGCCGCCGCTCCCGCCTTTCGAAAGAACGCTGCGTTTCTATCAAGCCAATGGCTTTGAACCATCTGGCGGAAGAAAACTGAAGGTAAAAATATAGGCCCCTCAATTTGGATCCCAGGAACCCCCGAACTTCGAAATTATCGTTTTCAATCAGGTCGAGGAATTGGCCTTTGTGAGTCCGAGGGAAATGCTGACCATGTGGAGTACCCTGGCCTAGAGCATGTCCTCATCGTCAGACAAACGCCAGAGCCAATCGCTTGTGCCAAGGGATTGTCAATCAACCCGCATGTATCGTTTTCTAACTGCCCTCAATTGGATTACTTGCTCGTACCAGGGGGGCTAGGTACACAACAAGGTGTTTATGGAGTTCGTCACCATTCAGGCACAGAACTGGAAGGCCCCTCTGGCTGTTCGCACGAGTTCGTTTCTCCTGCACGCTGCTAGTTTATTGTCAGGCAAGAAAGCCACCACTCACTGGCGTTCGCTGGAGCCGTTGCGCACTCAAGGAGATGCGGAAGTAGTTGAGCAGCGATCCGTTCAAGATGGCCATATC
>JAJDBR010000054.1 GCA_029261275.1 Nitrospirales bacterium | reverse complement strand
CTCGGCCCCCTCAAACTGAAAGCCCTCATATTCTAAATTTTTGAGGGAACCTAATAATTCTTGGACCTTTGGGTTATCTTGCGAAAGATCCAACCCAAACAATTCCATCTTTCCAAATACCGCACTACGCCCACTATTATCTGAAATCAACACCCTTCGTTGATTACCAACTTGATCTGGTTGAACATGCTCATACGTAAGCGGATTTTTTTGCACGGCATGAATATGCACGCCTCCCTTGTGGGCAAATGCGGTATCACCAACATACGGTTGGCGCTTATTAGGAAGCAGATTGGCCATTTCCGCCACATAACGAGAAACCGATCTGAGGTTGGCTAATTTGCCCTCACCCAAGGCCGTTCGGCCCATTTTCAATTCTAAATTCGCCATAATTGAACAGAGGTTCGCATTACCACAACGCTCGCCGATGCCATTGATGGTCCCCTGAACGTGGCTGGCGCCCGCCTCAATGGCCACCAAGGAATTTGCCACACCCATCTCGGCATCGTTATGGGCATGAATGCCCAATGGAACAGAACATCGCTCCCGTACCATTGAGACAATCTCTCGAATCTCCCATGGCATGCTGCCCCCATTGGTATCACACAATACAAGACGTTCCGCTCCCGCATTCATGGCGGCTTCTATAGTCTTGAGTGCATAAGTGGGGTCGGTCTTGTACCCGTCAAAAAAATGTTCGGCATCGTAAAAGACTTGCCGGCCTTTTGACTTGAGAAAGGTAATGGAATCACCAATTAATTCCAGATTGGCCTCTAGTGTGGTCTCGAGCGCCTCTGTGACATGAAGCGTCCAACTCTTTCCAAAAATGGTGACAATATCGGTTTCAGCCGAGAGCAGTGCCTCAAGCGTCGGATCGTCTTTCGCGGAATTTTTGGCTTTTCTCGTGGAACCAAAGGCCACAATTTTTGCTTGTTGCAGCGGAGTGGCCTTGATAATTTGAAAGAACTCGATATCTTTGGGATTCGCTCCTGGCCATCCTCCCTCGATGAAATGCACGCCTAATTCATCGAGTTTAAGGGAGATTCGGACCTTGTCCTCGACCGAAAAACTGACGTCTTCGGCCTGAGATCCATCTCGCAAGGTCGTATCATAGATTTCAATGGTGGAGTTTTGTTTTGTCATCACACTCAGTTTCTCATCTCAAAATCACACGATCTATTTCTCAAAATTGTATCGACCTAGACAGTTGATGGCTTTTCTAACTCGAATTCCTGGTGTAAGCCTCGAACCGCCAATTCCAGATATTTCTCTTCGACCACACAGGATATCTTAATTTCCGAAGTACTGATCATCATGATATTCACCCCATCTCGAGAAAGCGTCGCAAACATTCGTGCCGCGACTCCAGAATGCGACCGCATTCCGACCCCTACCAAAGAGACTTTGGCGATGGCTTCATTCACTTCAACGGATCGGGCCCCAACCTCTTTTGCAAGATCTTGAACAAGACGAATCGCCGACTTCAAATCTCCCCTTGGCAACGTAAAGGAAATGTCCGTTAAGGATTCGTGGCTGACGTTTTGAATAATCATATCCACGTTGATCGCGGCTTCGGCAATGGCGACAAATATTTTGGCAGCAATCCCAGGCTGGTCTGGAACACCAACCACTGTGACTTTGGCTTGATTGCGATCCCCTGTAATTCCTGAAACTAAGACATGTTCCATATCTGTATCCTCTTTTACCACACGGGTTCCCGGCCCGTCTTGAAAACTGGACCGGACCTCTACCGGTACCTGATGCTTTGCGGCCAGCTCCACGGAACGAGTTTGTAGAACCTTGGCCCCTAAACTGGCTAGCTCCAACATTTCTTCATAGGAAATTTTATCCAAACGCCGAGCGGACGGCACCATATTCGGATCAGCGGTATAGACCCCATCCACATCCGTATAGATAAAACACGCATCTGCTTTCAAAGCCGCGGCCAAGACCACCGCCGTCAGGTCAGACCCTCCCCGCCCCAGAGTTGTCACATCGGAGGCTTCATTAATTCCCTGAAACCCTGCGACAATGGGTACCACCCCATCTTGCAAGGCCGCCAGAACCCTCTTCGTATCGACACGAGAAACCCTTGCTTTGGTATGGGCACCATCTGTGACAATACCCACTTGCCGCCCTGTAAATGATCGTGCTTTGACGCCCAGACTTTTTAACATCATGGCCATCAACGCAATCGTCACTCTTTCTCCCGACGAGAGCAAAACATCCAGTTCCCGGTCATCAGGATCGGGGCCCAATTCTCTCGCCATTTTGGTCAGCCGATCAGTCTCCCCACTCATCGCAGATAAGACAACCACCAATTGGTGACCATCGCGGTAGGTTTTATCTATGAGTTGAGCCACATGTTGAATGCGTTCAATACTTCCAACCGAAGTCCCGCCAAATTTTTGAATATAACAGGCCATACCCACTACGCCTTTGCGAAAAACCGTTCCATGAATGTCGTAGCATTTTTAGGTGGGAAATGAGATGCCTCCTGTTCATGAAACGCTACCGTGGAGGTCTGCTCCTCAGCCTCCTGCCTTTCATAGAAGACATAAGGTACAGTAGTTTGCGCATCCTCCCTCAGATTGATCCCAGGAGTGGCTACAACAAAAAGACGCACATCTCCAAACCCCGCACCAGACTGCTGTAACGATCCAATGAAATGCTCATCGATTTGTTCCAATTGCTCTACCAACTTAGATTCCTGGGCAGACCGTCCCCGATGCAAGTCCAAGGCAGAAAAAGGAATATGAAGACAAGCCAGCTCCTGTTTCTCTAAAATTTTGGAGGCGGCGTCTGCCATCTTTTGTAGCCAGGCAGTTTCATTCTCTTCCCTATTTCCAACCCTCACCGCGTTCAATCCGCTAGTTATGCCCACCCCTCGGTACGGCCCACTTGGAGAAACGACTGTGCCTTGTATTGGCCATCGTTCTTTCAGCAATGGTAACTCCACCGGCTTGCTCTGGCCCCAGGGCCACAGACAATTGCTTGGCTTCAAGCCCGCCTTGATTCGTTCTTGATTCAGGGGATGATGCCGAAGAATCGCACGCGCCGCCTCCATCAAATCACGCAACACCTGAGACTCAGCGCCCGCTGCAAGATAGCCATCAATTTGCTGGCCCAACGCTTCCTCCGGATTCCGACAACCAACCTTGACGTTCCCCCCCACCCAAACCATGAGATGACGGGCGTACTCCCCCATATAAAATTGAATATTTTCTGACACTAATTGTTCGTTAATGGCATCAATCAATTCCCGCGCTTCTTCTGTCTCCAAGCCCCCCCCAGTGACATCATCCATGACTAACGACGATCCAAGCTTTTTGGCATCACCCCATCCATCCTCTGCACGCAAGGTGACAAAATCACAGAGATAGGCCACATCATTCCTATCGAGGATCACTTCTAAATTTTTCCCTTCCCATGCCCCTGGTCCTGCAAACCACTTCTGAGGGTCATATCCTAATAAACTTAAAAATGCCAGTTCCCCTGTGAACAGACGAGATTCTTTAGGTACCCCTAAGCGTCCTAGCTCACCATGGCGAGCGAGATCATCCAACTGAGGAATCTGGGCCACCTGTAACACAGTACGAGCCCCTAACTCGTCAAACGAATGAGTCGGGATGCCATCAATGTGAACCATGATCGTTTTTTTCACGATCTTTGCCTCACTGTTTAGGGTTCATGGAGTAGGAAAAGAATATATTGGCAATGGCCACACAAAACGATTAGGTCGTTAATTGAGCGGCAACGGCTTCGCGAGTCGCAGGAACCGTCACCGGTCGATAGGAAACAGATAATCCCGTATCCGGATCTTTCAACCCATGACCAGTCAATGTACACACGATGGGACCCTCATGAGGCAAGAGGTCTTCACGATGCATTTTGTATATCCCCGCAATTGAAGCCGCTGATGCTGGCTCACAAAACACGCCTTCTTCGCAAGCCACCATTTGATAAGCCTGAATAATCTCCTCATCGGACACCATATGAAGGCAGCCATCCGATTCCTCAACTGCTTGGAGGGCAAACGTCCAACTCGCAGGATTTCCAATGCGTATTGCTGAGGCCACGGTTTGCGGTGATTCCACGACATGGCCTCGAACAAGCGGAGCGGCTCCTTCAGCTTGAAAACCAAACATGCGAGGCAACCCTTGAGATTGACCAGCCTCTTTATATTCGCGATAGCCTCGCCAATAAGCCGTAATGTTTCCTGCATTGCCGACCGGTAATGCATGAATGACGGGTGCACTACCGAGCTGATCACACACTTCCATCGCCGCCGTTTTTTGGCCTTCCAACCGAAAGGGATTAATAGAATTGACTAATTCAATCGCCGTTTCCTCACAAAGAGCTTTGACTATTGTGAGAGCTTGGTCAAAATTTCCTTCTATTTGAATGACGCGGGCACCGTGCATGAGCGCTTGGGTCAACTTGCCTAACGCAATCTTTCCAGCTGGAACCACTACGTAGGCCGGCAAGCCGGCTTTGGCAGCATAGGCCGCAGCCGAAGCCGAAGTGTTCCCCGTCGAGGCACACATCAATCCTTTGGCCTTTTTTTCCATGGCCTTGGAGACCGCCATGGTCATTCCTCGATCTTTAAAGGAGCCAGTGGGATTCGCGCCTTCAATCTTTAGAAACAGCTCTCGTCCTGGACAGACTGTCTTTGCCAAACGTGTGGCCCGAATGAGCGGAGTATGGCCTTCTTGTAAAGACACAATGGGTGTCTGATCGCCCACTGGGAGAAATTTTCGGTACTCTTCGATTATTCCACGCCAAGGTATCATAGCTTTCATTCTGCCATTGTAGCCCAAAATTGGCTTAAGATTTATTCTACGTCTTCCATTCGTATTAAGGTCGTAGACTCTGAAATGATTGACAGAGCATTGATGTCCTGAAGCGCGGATTGGATCCCACGTTCAATGGATCGATGAGTCAAAATGATCAAGGGAACCGGCTGCCCTTGCTTTCTCTCTTTTTGCAAAACTGATGAAATACTGATTCCATGCTTGCCCAGAATCCCGGAAATAGTCGAAAGCACACTCGGCTCATCTTTCACCATACACCGCAAATAATATCGGCTTTCTATTTCAGCCATTAGCTTAATGGAAAGTGGTTTACGCGACTCCCATTGAAAGGAGGTCGGTGACACCCGCGAGAACGATTCGTGTATGCGATTCCGAGCCAGGTCGATGATATCCCCCACCACTGCGCTTGCCGTCGGCAAAGAACCTGCCCCTTGTCCATACAGCACAATGTCTCCCACCGCGTCACCAACCAAATGAATCGCGTTATAGACCCCATGGACCTGGGCCATTGGAGACTCTGTTGGAACTAACGTGGGATGTACACGCGCCTCAATGACCTGGCCTAGGCATTTCGCAATACCTAATAATTTAATGGTAAAGCCCAATTCTCGGGCAAATGCGATGTCAACTGTGGAAATCTTAGAAATACCTTCGGTATACACGGCACCCATAGAAACAGGCGTTCCATAGGCTAAGTTCACCATGATGACCAACTTGTGGGCAGCATCAATGCCGTCAATATCCAAGGAAGGATCAGCTTCGGCATAGCCTTCACGTGTCGCTTCTTGCAAGATATCGCCAAAGTCGCGCGCCTCTTCCGTCATTCTGGTCAAAATATAATTAGAGGTTCCGTTCATAATTCCCATTATGGATGTCAGATGGTTGCCGGCAAGGCCTTCAGTAAGAGAACGAATTATGGGAATCCCTCCTCCGACACTGGCTTCAAATCCAAGATCGGCCTGAGCGTTAAATGCGGCTTCAAAGACCTCTTCTCCATGATCAGCTAGCAACGCCTTATTGGCCGTAACCACACCCTTTTTACTTGACAGGGCCTGGAGGATAAAACGTTTAGCCGGCTCATGCCCACCAATGAGTTCCACCACAATGTCAATCTGTGGGTCGTCAAGAATATCATTGACATTGGTCGTCAAAACCCCAGTTGGAACCGTAACTCCTCGATCCGTCGTCACATCCAAATCCGCAATCTTGGCCAGCACCACGTCTCGTCCAACCCGCCTTGCAATGAGGTCAGCATTATTTTGTAGAATTTTCACGACACCCGAGCCAACGGTGCCAAACCCAATAAGTCCGACCTTCACCACTTGATCCATTAGGACTCGTCTCCAAATTTCAACGCTTGCCGAATTCCGCGGATGGCTTGGAAGATCCGATGTTCGTTTTCAACTAGTGCGAATCGCACGTACCCATCGCCACCCTCACCAAATCCAATGCCTGGCGACACCGCCACTTTGGCTTCACGTAACAACAATTTTGAGAACTCTAATGATCCCATACCTAGGTACGGTTGCGGAATTTTGGCCCAGGCAAACATCGTGGCGCGCGGATAATCTATGGGCCATCCAATACGATTCAATCCCCGGACCAGCGCATTGCGTCGCCGTTCGTAGAGACCAACGATGTCTTTCACACAATCCTGTGGACCGTTTAGTGCGATAATACTCGCAATTTGAATCGGCTGAAACATCCCATAATCCAAGTAACTTTTGACACGCGTTAACGCGCCGATGAGTTCAGGATTCCCCACACAAAACCCCACGCGCCAGCCCGGCATATTATAACTTTTGGATAATGAGTAAAACTCTACGCCAATTTTTTTGGCTTCCGGAATTTGCAACAAACTTGGTGCACGATATCCATCAAAAACCAAATCAGCATAGGCTAAATCATGGATAACCCAAACGTTGTGCTCCAAGGCAAAATCGACCACCTTCTTGAAAAATTCGAGATCCACAACCTGAGTAGTCGGATTGTGAGGAAAACTGATGATCAAAGCTCTAGGAGCCGGCTGGGTTTGCTTAAAGGCTCGGATTAAATTCTCAAAAAAATCAGTGTCGGGACCTAATTCCACACCACGCACTTCTCCCCCGGCAATAATGACGCAATACATGTGGATTGGATAGGTTGGAGTAGGCGCGAGCACAACATCCCCCGGGCCCACAATGGCCAAGGCCAAATGCGCTAACCCTTCTTTGACTCCTAGCGTCACAATGGCTTCGGTTTCCGGATTCAAACTGACATCATAGTTTCGTTGATACCAATCACAAATCGCATGGCGCAATTTAGTAATGCCACGGGAAGCCGAATACCGATGGTTCCGCCCATTCTGAGCCGCTTCGATTAATTTGTCGACAATGTGAGGAGGGGTCGGTTGATCTGGATTCCCCATCCCCAAATCAATAATATCTTCGCCTCGCTTCCGAGCCTGGAGCTTCAAATCCTGGACTTGGGTAAAGACGTAGCCTGGGAGCCGTTGAATTCGGTAAAAAGGGTCCATTGTCATTGAAAAATGAAGAAACGTCCCTCAGTGCTAGGGGCGGTAAAGAACAGAAATTCGCATAAAATCTTAAGAGATTTCATTCTAGAGGAGGGAATGAAACCAGTCAATTTCGAATGAATCAATTTTGAGGAAAATTGGATAGGATGGTCTTAGCATGCTATCTCTCGACATTCAATGGCATCCTCAATTTATTGCCGGGGATATTCTCGTTTGCGATAATGCCTTTCTACAGTGTTTTATCAAATAGGAGGGAGTATGGCTCGACTCGGAGTGAACGTGGATCATATTGCAACCATCCGTCAGGCCCGTGGCGGGCATGAGCCCGATCCTATTATGGCAGCATCTCTCGTACAACTGGCAGGAGCCGATGGCCTGGTTGTCCACCTCAGAGAGGATCGTCGTCATATTCAAGACCGTGATCTGACGATCCTTCGGGAAACGGTTCATATCCAACTCAATTTAGAGATGGCCGCTGAAGATTCTGTCGCCAAAATCGCCCTCCACATCAAACCTGACCTCGCCACTTTGGTCCCAGAACGTCGGCAAGAACTCACGACGGAAGGGGGTCTAAACGTCGTCGAACACCGCGATCGTATCCAATCAATGGTGAATCTTTTACATGAAGGGGGAATTCCCGTCAGTTTGTTTGTTGACCCTGACCTGCAACAAATTCGCGCTGCGCATCAGATTAATGCCGATTTCGTGGAACTCCATACCGGTCGCTATGCGAATACTCGACGCCAACAAGAAGCTGATACCGAATTTGATGCTCTGGTACAAGCCGCCAAACTTGCCGGGAAAATAGGATTAGGTGTCAGCGCTGGGCATGGACTCAACTATCAAAATACTCAACGAATGACCAAGATTCCTGAAATTGAAGAATTTAATATCGGTCATAGCATCATTGCTCGAGCTGTTTTTGTCGGCCTTGAACGCGCTGTTCGAGAAATGAAAGCCATCCTTACATAACCCATAACCATCGATGACTTCAATTCGATTATCCCCTTCGTCAAACTCCTCGATGTGGCTCGTGACCCCAGACCAGATGCGAGAACTTGATCGCCGAACGATTGAAGAAGCTAACATTCCTGGGAGCACGTTAATGGAACTGGCCGGATCCGGAGTCGTCACCCACCTTCTTCAACACTATGGGTCTCCCAAAGGGAAAAAGGTCGTGGTGTTTTGCGGAAAGGGGAATAATGGCGGCGATGGCTTGGTGGTCGCTCGACTCTTACAGGCGAAAGGAGCCCGTCTCCAAGTGATCTTGCTGGCTCCGTATCATGAGCTCAGCAAAGATGCCAAAACCATGTATCGCCGGTTCAAAAAACAGGCAACGCTGTCTCAAGTCTTTGTTCTGCCTAGTCGAGAAAAAATGGAGTCCTTGGCGCACAACGCCCATATTCTCATAGACGCCCTTCTCGGGACCGGCCTTTCGTCATCTCTTCGCGATCCTTATCTCACCGCTATTACAACGATGAATGCTTCGCGGGCCTATATCGTGGCCGTCGACATTCCCTCTGGAATAGATGGGCAGACGGGAGCCATACTTGGTGCCACCATTAAAGCCGATTTAACCGTGACATTTGGTTATCCAAAAATTGGTCTCTATGTTGGAGACGCCATTGACCAAGTCGGACACATTGAAATAGTAGACATTGGCCTTTCGGTTGGATTTTTAAAGGACTTGAAACCTCAGACTCAACTCTTATCCGAAGAGCTCATTCGCCCAATGATTCCACCGCGAATGCCATCTAGCCATAAGGGAACCTTCGGACATGCCGGAATTGTCGCAGGATCTCCTGGAAAAGCTGGTGCCCCAGCGCTGGCGGCACTAGGAGCACTCCGATCGGGAACGGGCCTTGTTACCGTGGCTACGCCGCAAATGATCGCTCCTATTGTGGAAGCCAAACTTCTTGAAGTGATGACATTGGCTTTACCGGAGACACCCGAACATTTGTTAGGGATGGAGGCGAGTCGGGTCCTATTAAAATTTTGTCAAAAGAAATCAGCGCTGGCCTTTGGGCCCGGCATGGGCATTTCCTCTTCAACCACAGAGATGCTATCTGATCTGCTTCCCCAACTTGAGGCACGCTGTGTGGTGGATGCCGATGCTCTTAATAATTTAGCCTCGCATCTGGATGTCTTTTCAAGGATGAAACAACCTCCTGTGCTAACACCACATCCTGGGGAAATGGCCAGACTTCTACCGGGTACTTCTTCCAAAACTATCAATGAAGATCGAATCGAAATAGCCAGGACCTTTGCCACTCAGCATCGTGTCATTCTGGTCTTAAAAGGCGCCAATTCGGTAATTGCAGACTATCAAGGTAAAATTGCTATTTGCCCAACTGGAAACCCAGGAATGGCCTCAGCCGGCATGGGAGATGTTTTGACAGGTATGATTACGGGATTGCTGGCACAAGGATTATCTTCTTGGAATGCTGCTAGAGCTGGGGTATACCTACATGGATTAGCTGGAGACTTAGCAGCCAAGGCCATTGGAGAAACGGGGTTGATCGCCAGCGATGTCATTTCAGCCATCCCCCATGCTTTCACACAAGTCCAGTCATGGAAAAAGGAGAACCAGCCATCCTAGAGACCTCTTCTAACACATCTTCAGCACCCAACCTGGATATCTTTATACTGGAAATGGACTCAGTGGAGAAAACGTTAGAGATTGGAAAACAACTGAGCCATACACTCAGAGGTGGAGACGTTCTCGCCTTAACCGGCGACTTGGGAGTCGGGAAAACCCTCCTCACGCGCGGGATTGCTTGTGGCTTAGGTATCAAGTCGGGACAGGTGAATAGCCCCACGTTCACCCTTATCCAGGCCTATGAAGGCAGAGTTCCAGTCATTCATGTCGATCTGTACCGTCTCGAAGATCCAGCGGCCATTTCGCAGTTAGGTCTAGAAGATTATTTCACTCCACAGAATATTGTCCTTATTGAATGGGCCGATCGCTATATTCAGGCTCTTCCACCTGATTATCTTTATATAAATTTGGAACACGGCAATGCTGAGACAACCCGTCATATGACCATCCAAGCCACAGGACCAAGAAGCACAGACGTTGTGACAGCCCTCCGCAACAACACAGGCTAGAACATCACCGTTTCACTAACCCCTTCATCAACGATTGACCTACTTCCTATGAATGATCAAGAACTCTCCCCACTCATGCGCCAATACCGGACCGTTAAGGCGCAACACCCTGAAGCCATCCTGTTTTTTCGAGTTGGGGATTTCTATGAAATGTTTTTCGAGGATGCTGAAGAAGCGTCTAGCCTCTTGGGAATTGTCCTCACGGCACGAGGGAAAGCCAAAGGCACCTCAATTCCCTTATGTGGTGTGCCACACCACACTGCAACCGGTTACATTGCGAAACTCCTGAAATCGGGGAAAATCGTGGCCCTCTGCGAACAGGTGGAAGACCCAAAACTTGCGAAAGGACTTGTTCGACGAGAGGTTGTTCGGGTCTATACTCCTGGCACCTTGTATGACCAAGAACTCCTCCCCGCTCGAGAAGCTAGCTATATTTCTTCCATATTTTTCTCACGAGAACCTCATACTCAATACTCCAAACTGGAAAGACGGGTGGGCTTAGCTACACTAGATCTTTCAACCGGAGAATTTTGGATTTCTGAAGCCTCAGATGAAGAATCGCCGCATATTCTGGTTGACGAGTTGGTTCGAATCGACCCCAAAGAAGTCATCTGTCCCGATTCGGTATACACAGAACTCTCCGAGCGTCTCCAAACCTTAGCAATTGCTCGCGTGGTTCCTCGTGACCTGAATACTTTTGACTTAGAGCTGAGCAAAAAAACCCTCACCAAATCTTTTGAGGTGACTGATATTCATGAGCTTCAACTTTCTGGACTGACGGCAGGATACCAAGCCAGCGGCGGCCTGCTGCATTATCTCACAGACACTCAGCCAACCTTATCCCATACGCATTTGCGCCGACCGTGGGTTCGCCTGCTTGAACAAGAAATGCAATTGGACCAGTCCACGCTTCGAAACTTGGAAATCCTCAAGCCTGCGTCAGAACAACGACACAGTCCCACCTTGTTGACCACGTTGGACCAGACCCAAACGCCTATGGGGACTCGATTATTGCGTCAGTGGATCGTACGTCCTCTTACTCAACTTTCGGTGATTCAGCGCAGACAAGACGTCGTGAAGGAATTCGTCAATCAGGTGGGGACACGAATGTCGATTCGAAGCCATCTAAAATCAATCAAGGACCTGGAGCGCCTGAATAGCCGGATTGCCCTAGGCGTAGCCAACCCTCGTGATCTCATGAGTCTCTTTCACTCATTAGAAAGCTTACCGAAGATTCAACAATTTTTGGAATCCTTCCAATCCGACTACTTGAAGACCATGTATGCCAATTGGGATTCACTCCAAGATGTGTCCGCCTGGATTTCAGATTCGCTGGTTGAGAACCCGCCCCTCTCAGCAAAAGAGGGAGGCATCTTTCGAGAAGGAGTCAATGGGGAACTAGATGAGCTTCGAATTCTTTCTAAAGAAGGCACCCGGCTATTAGCCGAAATGGAAACCAGGGAACGTGCCAAAACTGGGATCGAGACTCTCAAAGTGAAGTTCAATTCAGTCTTTGGATATTACATTGAAGTGACCAAAGCCAATACCGCTCGAGTACCGCCTGACTATCATCGGAAACAGACCCTTGTGAATGCGGAACGCTATACCACCGATGAACTCCAGGAACTTGAAGGCCGTCTTTCCAGTGCCGATCAAAAGATGAAACATCTGGAGGTTGACCTGTTCGCCGGTCTTCGTACCCGTGTGGCCTCTGCGACCACACGTATTCAGACCATGGCTCAGCAAGTAGCAACTCTGGACACCTTCACCAGCTTGGCTGAAACCGCAACGCTCAATCGCTACGTGCAGCCCACGGTCTATGAAGGCGGCATGATCCAGATCACCGAGGGACGGCATCCAGTTATTGAACATCTTCAACTGGCGGATAGATTTATTGGCAATGATACAACACTTGATCTAGATACCAACCGCCTCCT
>JAJDBR010000053.1 GCA_029261275.1 Nitrospirales bacterium | reverse complement strand
ATGATAGAGTCTCCGTCGCGGACGATTCGCCGTGCACGTGAAGGCGCTTCCGCAAAGGTGAGTGTCTCGACTGCAGTGATCCCCTTGGCGAGATCGACACTAGAAATGTCAACATAAGCGATCTCAGTGTCGGGATCGGTGATCTCCGGCAGAGTCTCATCGTTGTAGGTTGCAGCAAACTTTAGACGGCGAACTTCCCAATCCTCTGGCACCTCCTTAAAACTTGGTCCCCTCGGCTGTCGGTAAACCGAATAGGTGGGATAACCCATCACACCACCTCTTTCAACATCGTCATGATTTGCTTCTCCAGCCCTTCGATTTCCTTTTCGATCTTTTCTAGCGAACGGGGCGGCTCATACTCGTAGAAGTGCCTTGTGAAGGGGATTTCGTAGCCAACCTTAATCTTGCTGTGGTCAATCCACGCATCGGGGCGGTAGGGCAGCACTTCTGCCTTTAAGTAGTCTTGGCAATGGGCCTTCACCAGTTCGAGCAAGTTGGTGACATCCGCCTTTGCACTCTTCTTTTTGCCCCGGTAATCAAGCGGCAGCGGCAGTTCGATTCCGAGCGGGAAAGGCACGTTCTCGGAGTCACGCAAATCGGGGTCGGGTTCACGACGGCCTTTCGTGTCGTAGCAGATTTCAGCGGTTGGGTCTTTTTCCCCAAGGCTACCGGACGCAAGTAGTGCGTCTTTTAGAAACGAACCGAGTTCAATGCCCGCTTTCTTAAAAGCGGATTCAATCTGGTTGTCGAATTCCTTACGATCTTTGATGAGTTGGCCTTTGCTGAAACCTCCTTTCATTCCGTCGAGAATTTCGAGAATGGCGTTCTGTGCTGCCTTGCCTTGGAGGATTTCCTTGACCATCTTGGCCTTATCCTTCCGCTTACGGGAGATAGCAAGTCCCATGAAGGTGGTGGTTTGTTTGAAACGGTTGATGCGCTCTTCGTTGACGACGAAATTCAGCCTCAAGGGCCGCTCCACGGTAATCTTCAGATAGCCAAAGCTCTGATTGTCCAAGACCTTACTGACCAAGATGCTCTTCGTCTTTTTCCGATCGGGATCGATGTTGGTCTGGATGTCTTCAAACGTCATACGGACATCGTGCGCGAAATCGCCGTAAAGTTTAGTGAGGGCTTCGATGTGGCTTGGGGAACCGTTGGTGGCGTCTCCAATATGCTTCCGTTTGTTGCCGAGGCTCTTCTTCATTTTCCAGGCGAACTCGGTGCCGTTGATGAGTTGCACCTTTCCCTTTCGTTTAGACTGCTTCCGGTTGGTGACAATCCAGACGTAGGTGAAGATGCCGGTGTTGTAGAAGAGCTGATCAGGTAAACCGATGACAGCCTCCAACATGTCGTTTTCGATAATCCAGCGGCGGATGTTGCTTTCCCCGCCGCCTGCGTCGCCGGTAAAGAGTGGGGAGCCATTGAAGACAATGGCAATACGAGAGCCTTCCCCTTTTTTGTCGGGAGCGGGGTGCATCTTGGAGATCATGTGGAGCAGGAAGAGCAACGCGCCATCGTTGATGCGCGGTAGCCCAGGTCCAAAGCGGCCACTGAAACCGAACTCGTTGTGCTCATTGGTGATATGGCTCTTTTCCGGCTTCCACTCGACGCCGAAGGGCGGATTGGCCAGCATGTAGTGAAACTGCTCGTCAGGATGGCCGTCCCCATCAACGAAACCTTCCTTCGCCTTTCCGGTGCCGAGGGTGTTTCCGAAGACGATATTTTTTACGTCCTCGCCCTTGATCATGAGATCAGAGCCGCAAATGGCGTAGGACTCGGGATTGTATTCCTGACCAAAGAGTCCCAGGTTAGCGCTGGGGTTAAGGCCGTAATCGGGATCAATGATGAGTTTCTCCGACTCAGAGAGCATCCCGCCAGTGCCGCAGGTAGGATCGTAAATCTTGATGACCTTGCCTTCCTTGTACACGAGGTCGTCGTGGGTGAAGAGGATGTTCACCATGAGCTTGATCACGTCGCGAGGAGTAAAGTGGTCTCCGGCTTCCTCGTTGGCTTGCTCGTTGAAGCGCCGAACTAGGTCCTCGAATATGTAGCCCATCGCGATGTTGGGAATCTTATTCGGATGGAGATCGACAGCGGCGACTTCCTTAATGACCTCGAAGAGGCGGTTGGCTTCATCAAGTTTTTCGATTTCTTCCTCGAACTTGAATTTCTCTATGATCTTCCTGGCGCGGGATGAGAAGCCTGCCATGAAGTTCGTAAAATTCGCGGCTAGCTTGTCTGGATCATCGAGAAGTGTCTTGAATGTGAAGTTGCTGGTGTTGTGGAAGTTCAGTTTAAATTTCTTATTGATGATTTTCTCGGTTGCCTCGGCATCATACTTATCCTCTGCCTTGAGCTTCTGGTACATGGCGATGACCTTGTCCTTGGTGCCATCAAGTACGCAGTCGAGTCGGCGCAAGACCGTAAGCGGGATCATCACCCGTCGGTATTGCGGCGGACGGTAGGGACCACGGAGAAGATTAGCGATGTTCCAGATGACATCGCCCTTCTCTTTGAATGCGTCGAGATCCTGCATATGCCGTTCCCTTAGAAATTAGATGGTGTTACACCCCTTCTTGGGTGCCGCTACTTGATGCATCGGGACAAGCCTAGTGTTGGTTCCAAGCCATCCTTCAGCATAGTGGTCTTGGTGAGAGCCAGACCTTCCCCTTCAATCGTACATATTTTGAATGTACTGCAATGTACCGTAAAGTCCCATATAATCCAAGGTGTTCGTAGGTAGCAATCCTATGAAATTCACGTGGCTGGGCATTACTTCGCGAGAAAGTACTATTTCCGGAAAATGCCATATGTCTTACTTAGCACCCATTTCCGAAAATGCTTATCCCTGATCTCAACACCTCCCTGCTACCACCGTAAGAACTCTACAGGAGGGGAACGATGCCTAAATCAAAAAAAGCAAATAATTTAGAGCGGCGATATTCAGTTGAAGAGTTAAGTCAACGATGGGGAAAACCCAACCCTACTATTTTGGAATGGATCAGGACCGTTCAATTCCAACAAATAGGAGCCACAGTCAAGTTGGATGGTCGTATTGAGATGATCAGCCTTTTTTTTCAAGACGAAGAGGGTGAATGGAAACATAGGGGCACGCATCAGGCGACAGAAAAATCAGAGGAATGCGAATTTGTTGTTTACCGAGATCCCCGTGAATTTTTCAATGGCCTAGTTTATGACGAGAATCAAGAACCCTTTATTCCTGAAACGGAAGTTCTGCGATTTGAGCGAGAACACAATCTTGGCTCTGAGCAAGGAGCAGCTATCCCCTCTTCTTCTCAGTTCAACTGGATCAAGGCTCCTCATTTAAAAATTGCGGTTGAGGCTTACTACGACTTGTACCTTCTTAAAAATATCCAGCTCAACCAAGGGCACAAACTACAAATAAAAAAATGGTTGGATAAACGTTATGGCAAGCTAAGTAAACATTCTAGAGAGATTATCGCGACCCTGGTGAACATCAACAAAAGGGGCGGTGCCCCTCCTGCGAAATAAAACCTCCCACCCCTTATTCCTATAATTCCCCAGCTTTTCAAACTTTTTTCGAGAAGTTCATCGAAAAACCTCATAACCGTTCCACCTGTTTTCGCATAGTAAACCCATGTCATTTTGTGCCACAGGAACGGCAATCAAACATAATATGTCCCTTAACGTATTGAGAGGTTTGGCGATGAAACACAACATCCTAAGACTACCTTCCGTAAAAGCACGCACCGGACTTTCCCGTAGCACGATTTATCTCCGTATTTCTGGGAGCAGCTTTCCCGCGCCCATCTCCCTTGGCGGACGAGCGGTCGGATGGATCGAATCCGAAATCGAGGAATGGCTCCAGCGGCAGATTGAGGCAAGCCGTAGGACTGAGGCGTAATGCTACCTCTATTCTGCACTTACTACACGACCATGCATTGAGGGCCAGCGATGGCCAAACGCCACCCTAATTACAAACTCGCCAAGATTCACCGCAACTACACAGTCGAGGAAATTGCCAACCTCTTTAAGGTTCACCGGAACACTGTTCGCACGTGGATCAAGTGCGGACTTCAGACAATTGATAACAAACGGCCCACGCTGATCCTCGGCCAGGACATTGGCGCATTCCTACGGGAACGCCGATTGAAAAATAAGCGTGCCTGCCGGCCAGGTGAAATTTACTGCGTCCGCTGCCGTACTCCACAGAAGCCTCTCGACAGATTGGCCGAATACAAGCCGATGACAAATACCCTCGGAACATTGATTGGCACCTGTCCTGATTGCAAGGCCAAGATATATCGGCGGATCAACCCTGCCAAACTGAATCAAATTCACAGTCTCTTGCATGTAACGTTGCCGCAAGTGCGGCAACACATAAGCGAGCGAGCTTCCCCCTCCGTAAACAGTGACTTTAACCAGGATGTAGAAAACCATGAAAACTCACAGTCCAAATAATGAACGAATCAAGCGCAAGTATTTTGTGTTTCTCAAGGAAGCGAAACGTCATGGCGAATCAACAGTGGACGCGGTCGCCAAGGCACTCAACCGGTTCGAGACATATTCAAACTACCGTGATTTTAAGACATTCCATTTCCAACAAGCCGTGGCTTTCAAGAAGCACCTTGCGGAGCAAAGAAGTGCGGCATCTGGGGAGAAGTTGAGCAAGGCGACGCTGAGTAGCACATTGTCCCACTTAACACGATTCTTTCAATGGCTTGCTTGGCAACCAGGGTTCAAATCCTGCCTCCAATATTCAGATGCCGAGTATTTTAACCTGTCTGAGAAGGACACACGGGTCGCCAACGCCCACCGCGAGAAGCCGGTCCCGACGGTGGAGCAAATCCAACATGTCATTGAGGGGATGTCGTCCAACTCCGATATTGAACGGCGGAATCGGGCGCTGATCGCCTTCACGCTCCTGACCGGAGCACGGGATAATGCTATCGCCTCAATGAAACTTAAGCATGTTGATCTGATAGCAGGAAGCATCTTTCAGGATGCACGAGAAGTACGGACAAAATTCAGCAAGACTTTCACAACATTTTTCTTTCCCGTTGGTGACGAAATTCGCAAGATTGTTGCAGACTGGGTAACGTATTTAAGAGAGAAGAAACTTTGGGGAAATGACGACCCACTTTTCCCATCTACCAATATGGAGTTAAGTGCAATGCATCAATTTCAAGTAGCGGGCCTCAAACGGGAACATTGGAGCACAGCCACTCCCATTCGTAAAATTTTCCGTGAATCGTTTACCAAAGCTGGTCTGCCCTACTTCAATCCGCACAGCTTCCGAAATACTCTCGTCCGCCTCGGTCAAACTATTTGCAAGACACCAGAAGATTTTAAAGCCTTGAGCCAAAACCTCGGGCACGAGGCGGTATTAACCACATTCTGTAGCTATGGCGAAGTACCAACCCGGAGGCAGGGTGAAATTCTAGAATGCTTGAGAGCACCACAGAACCCACCACTAACAGATGTGGAAAAAATTGCAAAAGCGGTTGCCCACGAATTACGCAATTCAGCGGGAATGGTGTAATCTGAAAAGGAAGAAAGAAGCGTTAACGACCCATCACCTACCCAGTTCGGGAAGCCCAGGTGCTAACCACGATTAGATAGAGCAAGTGTTTTCTTTTTTTCAGACGCTTTTTAAGGTTGTAGGCCTATTTCTAGAAAGGGAAAATCATGATATTTTTGCTGTACGGCTGCAAATCTTGGGGTAACTATGGGGGTAACAGCTAAAGCTTCAAAAAATAAACACCTTTAGTATCAAGCTATTACCCTGCCTTTTAAGTAGTCCTCACCCCAATAATGTTAACGACTTGTATCTTCTCTGCCCTACTACTGCTAACGCCCCTCCCAGTTCGATTCCCTATTCCTAACTTCCTATTTTCTCGCGTTGGCTCACAAAAAAAAGTGTTATTCGATCTGCCTTGAAGGGGAACCTTTCAGCCTGCCATCTTGCAGGGCCTCTGGTCGTAACAGCTTCGCCTCACACACCTTTTTCAGCGTATTGCATCACCCCGCCAGTGTGCGACGGGTCCCCCTCGTTCAGACTCTTCTCCCTGAACTGCAAAAAAAGAGTCCTGCTTCAGCTCAACTCTTCGTGTCTGAAAACAGGGATTCAAGGTTAGCTCATGCTTGAAGTCCAGCACTACTTGCCAACTTCATGCTCCGGGCACACTGTCACTTTCATTCCTTCTCCGCCGCTAACCAACATGTGTCTTGTTGCATCTTAAGGCCGCTTTCAGTTTTGCCGAATAATAAGGCATCCCGCGATAGATTCGGTTGTGATCCAAGGAGAAATTTCGGTCTGTCATCAAGTCTTCGATGTCCCAGTAACTGAGGGAGTAGGCGCTCTGCCCACGAACACATTTGAGGATCATATTGTGCAGAAAACGTGGCGGTTTGAAGGAGACGGCTTCTATGCGAGTTTCCCCTATAAAGGGCGCTCATCCATCAAGCTGGTTGCGACAGAGCCTGGGGTCCACTTTTCTTGGCCATACAGCTTCCATTCGCCCAATGGACTAGAAAGAAGATGCGCAAATTAAAAATATTACTTTCAGCTTATGGATTTGAGCCTGGAAGAGGGTCCGAATTAGGCATTGGGTGGAATATTGCTCGAATCATGGCCCAAAATCATGACGTGTGGGTGTTAACGAGAGGTGGGAATCGGGCCCTCATTGAGCTTGAGTTGTTGCGTCGCCCCATACCAGGGCTCCATGTTATTTACTACGACCTACCACGGTGGTTACCTGGATCCGAAAAGTTTTCCTGTGGGAGGATTCAAGTTCATTACCATCTTTGGCAACTAGGGGTATATTTTATTGCTAAACAATGGCATCAGCGGATCAAGTTTGATTTGGCCAACCACTTAACTTTTGGGAAGTATTGGGCGCCGAGTTTGATTTCTCTTTTGCCTATTCCCTTCATCTGGGGACCGATTGTGGGAGGCGAATCTCTCCCTTTTGCCTTTTGGAAACACTTGGGTGCTTACGGAACCAGCCATGCCTTGTTGCGTATGGCTACCCGTTGGTTAGAGGAGTGGGATCCTCTTGTGCGATTGACGGCAAGAAGGACCAATTTGGCACTGACTCCAAGTTATGAAACTGCATTGCGACTGAAACGGCTTGGTGTCCAACGTGTTGAGTTTGTTCAAACTCATGGCGGCATTAACGTTGACGAATACACCCATTTGCGGAACTTGAAACCCCCGAAGGCGGTCCCTTTCCGCTTTCTGAGTAGTGGGCGGCTCGTACCTTGGAAGGGCATTCATTTAGCTATTCGAGCTCTTGCTCAGGCCAATCTCCCCGAGGCAGAGTATTGGATTGAAGGCAGTGGGCCCCAGGGTCGACATTTAGCTGCCTTGGCCAAAAAAATGGGCATAGCTCACCAGGTGCAATTTTTTGAGGGTCTCTCTAGAATTGAAGCCTGGGCATGCTTGGAACAATGCCATGTCCTGCTTCATCCAAGTCTACACAATCTCTTTACAAACATCTGTGTAGAGGCCATGGCCGCTGGCCGGCCGATCATTGGTTTTTGTGTCGATCCTGCCACCCCCTCGCAGATTACTCCAACCACAGGCGTTAATATTATCGCCCATGACCCTCAGCAAGCGATTGGGGAAATGGCCCACAGCATGCAACTCCTTGCTCAAAATGATTCTCTCCGGGCGAGCATGGGCCGAGCGGGGCAGGAACGAGTCGCGTCATTATACCTTTGGGAAAACAAATGTTTATCACTAGAGCGGAATTATTTTCGAGTCGTCGAAAACACCTTTCAAGAGGATTGGGGGCCTCCTGAAATTGGGACCAACGATATGTTCGGCTTTCCTCAATCTGAGGAGAACCACCATGAAGAAGAAGCGATTCATGGAAGAACAAATTATGCACATTCTTCGAGAGGTCAAAGGCAGGACGAATGAGAAGGTCGATTGACAATTTTGGGGCTCGGAACAAGCAATCTATGTGGAGAAGCAGGCATCTGCAGCCAAGGCCACCTGGCTTTCTTGAAATCTTGAGGTCAGAGAAATCCAATCCTCTCCCCCATTCGTGGGTACTGATTTAGCGGATTTATCTCACAAAGACTGGCCCAATCTTCGGAATTTGGAACACGCGGTTCGAAATTTCTCCTCCAAGGGCCACTAATTCATCATCCCATATATTCCAATACCCTAATAAAAACCAGCGCCACTGTTGGCTTTATCATTGGGTTTTTTGTCCATCAAAACGCTACCCTGCTCATTTTAAGGGGCCCATGGAGAAATGCTCGGCATGAAGATTCCCAAGGGTTGTCTTCTTTTTTCATCTCCGTCTTTTTTATCTGCTACCCTAAGAAGGGTTACCAATCCGCAGCTAATCGATCGATAATTATCTGATGCACTACTGCATGAGGCCCGAGCCCAGCCAGATAGAGTGCGGTTTCCGCGATATCAAAGGGATCGATCTTTTCACTACGGAGAATGTCTTCGGGCGCCGCATCAACAAGTTCATCCGCCACCCCTGCCGGACAAATGGCACTGACTTTAATATTGAAGGCTCGCCCTTCATCAGCTAGAGATTTTGTCAACGCCATCACTCCATGTTTGGACGCACTATAGATTCCCGTTCCAGCCCATGCCTGCACACCAGCCACGCTCGACATATTAATAATAAGCCCACCCTTCTGTTGTTTCATTTGTTGAAACACGGCACGACAACACAAGAATGTTCCTCTTAGATTCGTACTCATCACTTCATCAAAAGTCTGCGTGTCGGTATCAACCAAACGCCCTCCGCCAAAAATTCCTGCATTGTTGACCAAGATATTTAACTGCCCATAACGCGTGACGGTTTGCTGAATCAGGGCATTCACTTGGTGCTCATCGGATATATCCACCTGAATCGCATGGGCCTCTCCCCCTGTTCCCTGAATATGTGCCACTACCTGTTCACACAGATGAAAACGTCTTCCTGTCAAAACCACCTTCGCACCTTCTTCCCCGAAACGAAGAGCGATGGCCTTTCCAATTCCGCTGCTACTTCCCGTCACGATCGCCACTTTTCCTTCTAAACGTTTCATGCTTTATCTACTCTGATGATGGGGGTGATTGATAATAAACCGTTATGCGGTACTCTCAGTTCTTCACTCTTCATTTAAGTGTGCAATGAGATCCCGAAGAGAAACCAACCCCACGACTACTTGATTTTGTGTGACAAGGAGGTGACGAACCCCGCTGTCTTTCATCATGTCGAACGCGTCTTCAAGAGGCCAAGAAGCTTCGACCGTAATCATTGGACTTGTCATCACCGTATCTACCGGGGTTGTCTTTAATTCTTGCTCTTCAGCCACAGCCTTTCGGATGATATCGGCTTCGGTGATCAGCCCAATAATTTCTTCTTCCTGGTCACGCATCAATTCCCCATATCGAACGATCACTAAGGATCCTACCTTCCTATCCCGCATTTGCTTTGAGGCGTTAATGATATTGGCCTGGGCTTCAATTTTTTGTAACGAGGTCGTCATGGCATTGGCTAACGTTTTCATCAGTTTTCTCCTTTTCAGTAAGTCAGCGACCCTGCGTGACTCCAGGCCTCCACCTTCGCTCTTTAGGCCCCATTCCTATTCAAGCTGGCCCCTTCTTCTCCTTCAGAAATCATTGACCAGAATCGTCGGCGCCCTTTACCTTGAATGTCCCTTTGTTCCCTTTACTCTATCAAGGTTTTTGGCTAACAACAGATTGGAAATACGCTTCCGCCAGGCAACCACCACATCTCACCTCATACAAAGCTCTACAGTCCTTTCATCCCAAGGACAATTCTAAAGGTTATCACCTAGAAACCGACAAGATAGGACATGACTCTCACTTCGACGGCTTCCCCACAGCAAGCAGAGATTGACGCTCTCCGTAGTCGGATCACAACCCAGTTAGAGCAGGACACATTGAACCTTCCGTTGCTCCCGGTGGTCGCGACCCAAGTGCTTCAACTCTCTGGGGACCCCAATGCCGACGTCACCAAGCTTTCAACGCTCATTCAGCAAGACCAAGCGCTCGCTGCACAAATCCTGCGGATTGCCAATTCTCCCGCCTATGCTTCCCGGTCACCTATCGTCTCTTTACAACAAGCCATTGCTTGGTTGGGGATGAATATGCTGGCCGGTCTCGCTTTTTCGGTGTCTGTCCAAAGCGGGGTCTTCAAGGTCAAAGGGTACGAAAAAGAGGTACAAACCTTATGGCATCAGGCCCTGGCCACAGGTCTGTACGGAAAGGAAATCGCTCGGCGCAAGAGACACAATGTGGAAAATGCTTTTTTATGTGGAATCCTTCACACAATTGGCAAACCCCTCCTCATCCATTTAATGCTTCAGAACAACGAGCATTCTTCAGACCAACCTTCCTGGACGATCATGGACAGCATCATCCAAGAATTTTCCATCGTGGCAGGCACAAAGCTAGCGAAAGCCTGGCAATTGCCGGAACCCGTTCAAGAGGCCATTGGTTTCTACCCAGACGGAGCCTATGACCTCGCCACTTCACCAACGAAGGGCGCGATGATTACCTGTCTAGCCGATCATTTAGCCACAGCTATCGTAGATCCCACTGCCCCTGACGAAGAAGCCATGCGCGCGCTCCAGGTCGTCCAAGACTTAAACTTTTATCCCGAAGATATGGATGCCATTTTTGAACTCAAAGACACTATTCAACAAAGTGTGAGTTCGTTTGTCGCATGAGCTCTTCGACCTCTTATGACCTCATTGTGATCGGGAGTGGCCCCGCGGGGCAAAAAGCTGCCATTCAAGGCGCCAAAACCGGCAAGCACGTGGCACTCATTGAACAGACGCGGGAAGTGGGTGGGGCCTGTGTATATCATGGAACCATTCCGAGCAAAACCTTGCGCGAAACGGCCCTCAAAATGGTGCAATTTCTGCAGGCCACGGACGTGTTTGATTTTCGGATGCGCGATGATATTAAAATCTCCAGTTTAATGACCCGGTTAGACAAGGTGGTTCGTGCCCATGGCGAATTCATGAAGGAGCAAATCAACAGAAATGGCATTGATCGCTTTCATGGCCGTGCGCAATTTCATTCAGCTCAGGAGATTCTGGTTCAGGGACTCGATGGGACACCGACCATGCTCTCCGCCCCTCTCCTGGTTATCGCCACAGGTTCACGCCCACGGGTTCCCGATAATATTCCCATCGACCATGAAAATATCTTGGACAGTGACTCAATTTTGTCATTAGTCTACCTGCCTAAATCATTGACCGTTTTGGGTGGAGGGGTCATTGCCAGCGAATACGCGTCTATCTTTGCCTTGTTGGGAGTTCAGGTCACCATGGTCGATACCGCTGACCGACCACTGAAATTTTTAGACCCAGAACTCACGGATCAATTTTGTCACGCATTCCAAGAAACCGGCGGACAGTATCGTGGGGAACAAAAAATCAATACCGTCGCATGGGATGGGTTTTCGAAGGTCACCACTTCTTTTGAGAACGGCGAAACCCTAGAAAGCGAAAAAATGCTGGTGGCGCTGGGGCGGGTAGCCAATATTGAACATCTCAATATTCAAACGGCTGGATTGACGCCCACCTCCCGTGGCTTAATCTCAGTCAATGACCAATGCCAAACGACTGTGCCCCACATTTACGCCGTGGGTGATGTCATTGGTCCACCCTCGCTCGCCTCCTGTTCCATGGAACAAGGCCGGCGAGCTGTTTGCCACGCCTTGAGTCTGGATTCGGGCGATGCCCCGGAACATATTCCGATGGGCATATTCACCATTCCTGAAATGTCCAGTGTCGGCCTCAGCGAACAAGACGCCATAGACAAATACGGTGGGGCTCTGGTCGGTCGAGCCAATTTTCATGAAATTGCCCGTGGACAAATTTCCGGCATGACCAATGGGCTCTTAAAATTGGTGGCGGACGCCAACGGGGAAAAACTTCTTGGCGTGCATATTGTGGGCGAAGGCGCCACCGAATTGATTCACATTGGACAGATGGGCTTACTCCATAACATTGCTATCGACCGCTTTGTAGACAATATCTTCAACTTTCCTACTCTCGCCGAAGCCTACCGCGTCGCCGCCCTCGACATCGCCAAACAACGGAAGAAATAAAAAAATCGATGCCATGACTACATGGCGTATGCTAGACCTTAGTGGTTTTGGGTATTTTGGCCGAAACAAAAAAACCTGAATGGCAGAGGAACGGTTCGGAAAAAACCGATAGAGAAAAACGCTAATGGAATAATGCGGAGAGAAAAAGAAGCCCGATCAGAAACGGTAACTGAATTCAAGGAAATGTAAATCAACCCCCCGATTATTAGAGCCATAAATACCGGCATCGGAAAAGTGTTGAAACCGCCACCCGCCCATGACATTTCCTGGAAAATGATAAAAGACTCCGCCATGGCCAAGAATTTGGACAGGCCCTCCAAAATCTTGTTTGCCATAATGCTGGTTACTGACAAAAACCGCACCGGTCCCAAAATCCAAGCTCACATTCCAATCCCACTTCGTAAATGTGACACCCGGCCCAGTAGTGGAGATAAATCCGTTCTCTCCGGCAGCGTGCAATACGCCGGCAGACGCAAACCATCGGTACCGTGCTTCCCATCCCCTCGGCCACTCCCAACTCCCTGGGAATCCTAGGATCCCAAAGACATCATATTGCTGAAAGTCATGCTTTTCCTGGGGAGGAAGCCCTATTAAGCTATGTCCTCCCCGAACCCCTACCGAAATCATCTCAAATTTTTTCGGTTCTTGACTGTGACTCATTTTGGGGAGAAAAAGGAAACACCCCAAAGAGATGATGACACAAAATATTTGGATCGGCATTAAACTCCCTTGGTAAAAATATTCCTTAACCTTGCCCAATATGGTGGACCTGTCGTTCCCCAACTCACACGAACTTCGCCCGGCCATTTGGCATACGAGAACATTCGTGAGGCATAAAAAAAGGGAAGTCAATACATGGGCAAAGAAACGAGAGGGGATGATGTGAGAATCTTAGCCACCGGCCAGGCTTCACAAGCTACAACGATTAGAGAGATACTTCTATTAACTGCTGTTTGTCCTCAATCACGGTACCACACAAATTATTTCAGGCAAGAACACCCTCGACCTTTTTGAAGGTTTCACTCCTGAGGAAACTTCCATTTTTGGATAATAGTGTTACCCCATTTCCAACCATTCAGATAGGCCATTTAGCCAATCCCTGGTGCCGTATCCTGATCACGCGATTCTTTGCGGGATTCCTCATAGGCCTTTTCATCCTTTTCCAAGAACTGGCTTTTCTCGATATCTAGGACCTCCATCGGAGTCAGGTACTTTAGGGCCGTGGCCCCTAATATTTTCTGGCTCGGCGTCCCTTTCAATTGGATATGGAGTAACGCATCAGCCCCCATCATTTGGGCTTTTTTTATCAACTCAAAGTGGAGTTCATCCCAATTCACTTTAGGTTTTTCTGAATGTTGTTCTACCGTGATTTCATCCATGGTTTCATAGGGAATAACAGGCACTTCTTCAAGAATTTCGATATGTTTATCGGCATTGAGATTATC
>JAJDBR010000052.1 GCA_029261275.1 Nitrospirales bacterium | reverse complement strand
TCCGGAAAAGGAATTTCTTCTACTTGGAAGTCTTGTTGAGTTCATTCACACGGCGACCTTACTTCATGATGATGTCTTAGATGAAGCCGATATCCGTCGAGGGGAAAAAACAGCCCGACGAATTTGGGGGAACCATGCCAGCATCCTGGTTGGAGACTATCTGTACTCCCAAGCGATGGCCCTCATTGCCTCATTCCACAACCATAGCATTAACGAGATCCTGGCCGACGCCTGTCGAAAAATGGCTGAAGGCGAAATCCTGCAACTCTGTGCCAATAGCCAGCCAGATTTAACTGATTCCGCCTACCTCAAAATAGTTGAATACAAAACGGCCACGCTAGTGGCTGCCTCCTGTAAGGTAGGAGCCATCATAGGGGGAGCATCCGTAGAAGAGCAGATGGCCCTGTATCGATTTGGCTTTAACTTAGGCATGGCCTTTCAATTAGCGGATGATCGGCTGGATTATTCGGCAGATCATGCCCGGCTGGGGAAATCCTTGGGACAAGATATTCGTCAGGGAATGATCACGCTTCCTCTGATTCATCTCCTCCAAACCTGTTCTCCCTCGGAACAAACCTGGCTGAAAGAAAAAATCCTGTCGCATGCGGTTGATGACCAAGAGCTTAAACATATTCTTGAAATGATGAGAAAACAGGGCTCGTTAGCGTATTCCACCATGCGGGCCCGAGAATATATCGAAGCGTCGGGGTTAGACCTGGTCCAATTCCCAGACAGCCCTGCCAAACGATCCCTTGCAATCGTCTCCTGCTACATGGTCAACCGTGACCAATAACACACTCCAAAAATTCTTCGTAGTTACTTTTCCTAAAACAGAAGAATAGAGCATTGGCTCATTCGCCTAAATCTATCATCCACCCCCTGTCATTCCTTCCAGTTTTTAGCGGGAATCCATCGGAATTTCCCCGAATCAAAAAAACGTCGATGGGGGGAACACGTCTTATCTGTTAAACCAAATATAGCGTCCAAGCAATTTTCAATGTTGCCGGGTTTCGCCCCGGAAGGCGAGGTCCTTTTGCTTCGGCAAAAGGACCCAAAACCATATTGGCCGTGGTGTGGCCCTTCGGGTTCCCTGCGCGGTTCGCCGACCCCGGCGGCGCGCAAACTCCCTACGCTCAAACAATGCGCACCTTTTCCCCGGTGTCCGCTGCACTACTCGGCCACACCACAAGGCCAGGGAGGACAGGGGAAACAATGAATCCTTATTCATGGTGGAAGACTAACTCGAGGAGCCTGCCATGAGTCTCATCGAAAGGCTCAACCCTGGCCTTCCTTTAAGTTGAGCCTCCAACAACCCAAGAGCCAACCAGCAGACGTCAGACATTGAGTAGTTCGAGGAACTTAGTAGCTTTATAGCCTGGACGTATTTGTTACGACAAAAGCGTGGGGCAAATAGAGGGGGGCATTTTCGCTCAAAAAAGTTGGCATAAAAGATTCAAATAACCAATTCATGTAACAGAACACCGTAGTCGGTTACATTTTCTATTGGTTTGACGGCTAACGCCTGAGCTAACTTGACGAAAAAAGTGCCGAGTAGCGAAGCAAAGCGACGATTTTGGTGGTCGAGTTAAGTGATTTGTTAGGCATTGCCTAATACAACCGATAATGCTTACCGCAATGCATACAGACAAACCTATTTTTAAAAAGAACTTGTAGAATTATGGAAGACCAGCCTGCCATGCCCAGGTATGAGATGCTGAAAGGAGGAGGTTCTTTTTTCCATTGAACGGTTAGACGCCTTGTACAATTTTCACATTTTAAAAACAGCGCAATGGTTAGGTATATAAAAGCAGAAATAAGTAAGGTAGCCAATACAGAAGTAACAAGCCAGCTTTCTGCATAAATACTAGTTGCACTTAAAAAGATAGTAAGTAAAAAAACAGGAATACTTAACCAGGCCAGTAATACGAATGATGCTCCTAGTTTAATGAGGTGACTATGTTTGAACTTTATTTCAACATTATCAACTGATGGTTCGGGATCACTTGGAGCCAGTTTAGTAATAATTGAAATTAATATTGCCGTGGCAATAGGTGCAATAAGTAATGCTATTGTTTTTGGGTCCACTTCTTCCTTCTCATTATTAATATCTCTATCATTAGGGAATATATTGGTCAGGACCTATAAATCTTTGGGTCCTTTTCCCTATCTATTCGGCTGGGTAAAGAACTTGCTTAAAGGATGCATGTAACAGAATGGGGGATTCTGAAACATTTCAAGGAATCTCAAGTTGAGAACAAAATTAATATTCTTTTAAAATCAATACCTTACAAATTCACTAAATTTATTGATGATGGCCAAAATGTAACAGTTCCCCTAAGCGAAGTGTTACATGTTCCGCATTTTTTGTCATCTCATTTGTCCATACGCTTTTTTACAGTCTTTCCTGGCCTTGTGGTGTGACTGAGCAGTGCAGCCGACACCGGAGAAAAGGCGCGCATTGTTTGAGCGCAGCGAGTTTGCGCGCCGCCGGGGTTGGTGAACCGCGCAGGGGACCCAAAGGGCCACACCACGGCCAACATGGTTTTGGCTACTTTTGCCGAAATAAAAGTGGCTCGGCCGCCGGGACGAAACCCGGCAACTCCAAATAACCCTTGAACACCCTCGAATAATCTGACGACGCTATGTGTCTTTACCCTCATCCCTGGTTTCGTTCCTCTTCGGAACAAACCCCTTAAAGGGCGAGGGTGTTTTGAAAGATCTCATTTGAAAATTAAATGTGCGAGCTATCGGAAGGCGCCTTGGCGATACAGCCGCCAAAAAGTAATGAGGCCGACACAGGTTCGGGGCTTCTATTAGGAGTCACCCATACCAAAAAGAATATTCTAAAACCGCCACTCCTGCCTGCAGCTTCTCCTCTGATCGCCCTCCCCCTTACCTCACCACCAGCATCCTTAGGCTCGCGCAAGAACTCACAAATACAAAATTTCGATTTTTTTCTATCTGGAATATGTGGGTGGAGAACTACTGGGAGAGAACACTTTTGACATTTGCCACCGGAATTCGACGATCAAGCACTGTGGACTGAACATCTTTGACGGACAATGGGGCTAACACATGCTGGAGGACGTCCTCTAAATTGATGTCTGCATTGCAGACAAACAAATCAAGAGAAAGATAGCTGTACTCGGGATAGGTGTGAATCACACAATGAGATTCGGAAAGGACCAGGACTTTGGTAATGCCATGGGGGGTATATTCGTATTCACAATCTTTCACCACTGTAAATTCCCGTCGAATGACGTCCTCAATCTTGGCGACGACCTGGCTGGTCGGCTTTTCAAGTAAGGAAATATCGGCAATTAATAAACGTGATTGCGGTTTCATCATTCGCCTCTTAATTCCAATACTTCCACCCATCTAAGTAATACTGAAGAATCGTTGGATTATCTAACGAGCTAGCAAGAATATCGGCGACCATGAGGTCTTCAGAAAACCCAAAGAGTCCCTGGATATTGTCAGAGCCGACAAACCTGGTTGGGACTGTAATCGTGAGCGCATCCCTTGAAAGGGGCACTTGTGAAGCAAGGATAAAACCCCAGTCACCGAATGAAGGAACATAGGCATGGTAGGGTGACACAAATGGAAATCCACCGGCTTCTAATGTTTTTTCAATACACCAAAAGGCCTCCTTGGCAAAAAACGGACTTGTCGATTGCGTCACAAAGATACCCTGTTTAGCCAAACGCCGATTGGCTAATTTATAAAATTCTCGACTATACAGTCGCGATAACCCTGAATTTTTCGGATCAGGCAAATCGGCAATGATGACATCAAAATAATTCGTCCCTTCCAACAGATATTGATAGGCATCATGGTTGACCACCTTGACGCGTTCATCACCAAGACTTTCATGATTGATATGCCGAATCATCTCATGGGTCGACGCCAATCCCGTCACGAGCGGGTCTAAATCGACAAGCGTAATGGCTTTCACATCGGCATATTTCAATACTTCACGCGCAGCCAGTCCGTCCCCCCCGCCAAGGATCAAAATATTCTCTCGATGCGAGGTCAGCCCCATTGGCACATGCACCAGGGCTTCATGGTAGCGATATTCATCAATGGATGAAAATTGAAGGTTCCCATCTAAATAGAGTCGAACGTCGTCCCTGTGCTTTGTGAGCACCACTTTTTGATAGGTGGATTGTTGGGAATAAATAACGCGATCCTCATAAATAGTGGTTTCCCAGGCATGGATAAGACTTTGTGAACCCCAAAACATCCCCACCAAAACGATCGCAGCGACCGAGGCCGCAATGGGAAGCATTCTCAAATTTCGAAGGTCAAGAATTGATCGAAAACACCAGAGGGTGAACATGCCGACCGCCACATTGAGTCCGCCAGCAATCAATGAACTTTTAAAGATTCCAAAAAACGGCAGGAGAATGAACGGGAAAAGCAATGTCGCCGCAAATGCGCCAAAATAATCAAGGGATAAGACATTCGATATATTCGCTCGGAGGGCATAATGTTTTTCCATGATACGGGTCAGAAGGGGAATTTCTAACCCAATGAAGATGCCAATCACCAGAATCAGCGACACCATGATGGGGTAATACATCGACGTATAGGAATAGGCCGCAAACAACACGGGCACACTAAAGCCCCCGACCACCCCTAAGAGAATTTCAATCGCTATAAACCATCGCAGAAGATACTGTTGAATGTAGCGAGACAACAACGTTCCTATACCCATGGCTGTCATGGTCAAGCCAATGGTGATGGAAAATTGTTTCACACTATCGCCGAGAAAATACGACGACACACTGCCAATCAACAACTCATAGATAATCGTGCAAAGACCCACGACAAAAACGGTCATGAGAAGGACCGCAGATTCAAATGTCGGGGAAGGCGCGTGCGCCTTATTTTCCACCTCTCACTCCGCCTCCACGATGATCGGGGCCGCCCACACTCCCCTTTCTCACACTAGGGCCGTAATACATGGGCGGGCCGCCCCAGTACATGAAAGATGGACCAGAACGATACCCGTAATACCCCGTGTACCCCCAACCTCGTTGCCCTAAATAGAACGCTCCCATGTAGATGACCCCAAGAATCACCAGCATGCCAAGAAGCACCCCACCTCGTTGATTTCCCGTTTCTCCAGAATAGTTATTCGACGTACCACGTTTCGCTATCATCATCCACCTCCCACTTTCCTACCCAAGGACACAACACCATCGCCTTCCACGTTACCACTCATCGTCATCAATCATCCTCGACCGTCTATCCGTGGGAGCGTTTTTGACATTGACCCACATCCAAAGACCAACAGCGCCAATCAGAGACAGAATCCCCAAAATAAAATGAGCTAAGGAGCTTCCCTGTTTAGGCGTGACCTTCACCACGACCGAACCCGCTCTAGAAGGTTGATTGGTCTCAATATTGAAACGAAGAAAGTACGGGCCTTTTTGGGGGAACGTGACCTTTAAGTCATATGTCGTATCTTGTTCCGACCATGCATAGCCTTCATAATCGCGACCAGCTTCCTTCCAGAGCTCTTTGCCAAATCCGAACAGGTATTCTTTTTGCTCATCCAGCACTTCCCCCCCGACAAAACTCCACATACCATAGGCATTGAGTGTTTGTGCCACCGAAATACGATACACCGAATAGTCCTCTTTCACTTCAATCGGCCCCACATCTCCCCCGGACAGCGGAATCGTTTGCTTCACACTCTTCCCCACATCCATATTGAGGAAAAACGAGGTGAGGAAACAGAGCCCAGCAAACGCCAGTAAGGCATAGGAAGCGTTGGTCCATTCCGCCAATTTTTCAGAATCGTGAGCCATGAGGAAAGGCCTTTAGAATTTCAAGTCGAAATCAATGGAAAAAAATAGGATCACAGCAAAGGACACCGCTACCGTCATTTCCAAGAGACCGACGGCCACGTTCTGGTCGTGGGCAATGGCCTGGTTCACACGAATTTTTGGCAAGAGAATCTTGTCCAGTAACGTTCGAATGAGAGGAAGAAACAGCAGACCGCAGATCACACTTAGGCCAAAATTGACTAAGTTATACGGCCAACTCACAAAATCTCCCACCGCCCCCTTCATTAAAATAATGCCCAACGCCACCAACGTGCCCCCAAACGCCACACCTGCGGACACATTATTGCGTTCGATTTCATCATGCACATTGAACGGCGTAATCCGGTCATAGAAAAACGTGAACGCAATTAACGCCACTTGACTCAACCCAAAAAAGGCAAGTGCCGTATGGACGCCCCCACCTTCCCCATGGATGGCACCCGCCACCACGAGACCGGAGGCAATATAGGCCCCAGCTTCAACCGCCCCAGCTCCGACATTTTGATCATCGACCAATTCTTTGACGTTGCAAAACTTACGCAAGAGAAATCGATCATTAATCACACGAGAAACATTCAGCAAGGCAATACCTAAGAGCCCATAACCCACAAAGGCATAGAAGTCGTTGAGTAAATGTTGAGAAGGACCCACATGAGCGCCAATCAACACCATGATCACAGCAAACTGGTACCCGGCCAGGCTCATGGCGACGGCCACATTTTTCTTGGGGCCGAGCTGTTCGTAGATACTGTATGGCGTGAAAAAATCTTTAATGAACTTGGCCGCCACGAACAAGCACACGGACAGCCCAAGAAAGATCATGCCTTCAATGAATGCTCCTGAAAAAATATCCATACGTAATGAGTGGGCTAGCTTAAACTGTAGACGGTGACTTGAGAGGGTTTGATCGGCTCGCTATAGCTCACATCATACGACCCATCGGTCCACTTTTCGACACCGATAAATTTCTTGCCGCTTTCAGCTTCAAAATCCCAATAATAAAATTTCTCCGCATTTTTATCGTCACTATAGCGATAGAAGATTGCAGAATCTGAATCCTCCAACAAATAGGTCTGCCCTTCAAATTCGAATGTCCCTTCTTCATCATCATCAATTCGAACAAGATCATCTTTGGACAAGCCAATATCCCTAAGTTTTAATTGACGGAGAGTAATCGCGAGCTCAAGCTCATCATCTTCTTCCAGATCAATCCATACTTTTTCTTCGCCCTTATCGCACTCCAGCTCATACCAACTGGATTCCCCTTCACGATAGGTATGCTTCGCGATGACTTTCAGGTCACAATCGTCCATATCCGATCCAATACTTGTAAGCTGGATAACCGCCCCCGCCCCCACATTTTCTATACGCAGTTCGTCCTTGCCGTAGGGCTTAAACGGTTCCTTGGCTTTCATCAAGGCCCCCTGGGCCTTTTGTTGATGTTGCCAAAAGAAATACCCAAGTCCCGCAATCACGAGAAGAAGAATGAGGGTCATGACTTCCATTTCAGGCCTCCTTACGACATGCCCATTTTCTTTTTCAGTTCAGCCAGGGAGTCAGAATGACTCGGATTGACCTCACCAGCCAGCACCTTATCTATTTCCGCATCGACATTCGTTTCCAACATCGCCATTTCTCCGTAGGATTCCGCAAGCGCTTCATCTTCTTGGACTTTGGCCTTCATTTTTTCCAGCATGGAAATGGTGCTATCAGACCCAACTTGCGCCAATTGCTGATTCAGTTTTTTGGTCGCAGTGGCGACTTTTGAACGAGCACGAAGAGTGGTCAACTCGTTTTCCCACATACCAATTTGCGACTTCAATTTCTTCACATTCACCTCAAGCTGCCCCACCATTTTATCCTGATTGCCTAAATTCGCGGACACGGTACTGGCTTGCTGAATCGCACTATCCTTTTTACCCAAGGCTTCACCAGCGAGACGATCAGCATCCTCTGCCGGCAGACTCCCTTTTTGACCTTTCTCCAGAAGAAGCATCGCCTTCCGCTCATAGTCAGCCGCTAATTGTTTTTTTTCAGCTTGTTCCTTTTTGAGCTGGATAGTCAGGGCTTTGACTTGGGCCAAACTTTTCATACTCGATTCCAGATCTTTTTTTAAATCTCGAATCCCTTGTTCGGTCATTTTAATGGGATTTTCGAGTTTATCCATCGCCGAATGAGCTTCGGATTCTGCAACTTTAAACAGTCGTTTAAACACACCAAACATGCGTCAGTCCTCCTTTATTCAGCTTTTGCCAACGAGATGAGCTCATCCACATTCTCGGCCATGGCGACACTCAGGGCATTGATCGAACCCTCAAGTTCATTGAGGTCGAGATTCTCCAATTGCAAGGTATCCCGAAATAATACCTTCGTCCCTGAATCATCAATGGCAAAGGCCCCATGAACTAATGTGCGATTCAATTGCAATAGTCGCTTCAGCATGTTCACCTGTGGATCTTTCTTTATCTCAAAAATGAATTGTTCAAGAATAAGAATGGGATCTTCGCAGTCGATCACCAGATGATTGATGCCTTGATTCTCATCATCGATCACCACCAGCTCTTGGCTTGGATCTTCTTTAGTAATCGCAAACTCGAGCTCTTGAAGATAGGCTTTCACCTGTTCAAAATGCGTCATGCGTTCTACACTCCTTTCCCTAACAGAGATTCAAAATAGTCCATAGCCTCATTTAACCGTTGTGCAATGGCATGAGCCATCTCCCGCTTCTGCAAATCCGTAGCATGAAAATCGGGATGATATTGTTTCATCAATCGTTTATAGGATAGACGAATTTCAGCAAGGGTCGCATGGGGGCCGACCTCTAAATTGGCGCGATACTGCTCTTCTTGTGATGGTGAGGAAGCCGAAGGTGGGTCAGGGGCACCATTCCACGCATCAGAGTAGGAAGAGGCCGACTGAACAGAGTCACGGCCAAATGGAAGATCGCGTAAATGGCTCGTAACAATTCTACCAAGACGGCGAAAGAGCGACACACCATACCTCTATGGAGCAATTCGAAAATAACACATGCCCATATATAGCTCTATCAAAGATTTCCCTAAGAATCAGTGAACCTTGTCAGAGAACAATTGAATGTTAAAAGGATACTAACAGAAGAGCACTAAAGAACAAGAGCGTAGATGGTTGTTCAAGCCTAGGCAGCTTGCAGATCTACATACGCCATCAAGCTCTTGAACGTAATAAAATAACAGTATTTCCTGAAATTCCCGCTAAGCGATCCCTCGCCATTGGGTCCCCCTACATGGTCAACCGCATCCAATAATATCATTCGATCTAAATCTATCCTCCAGCCTCGTCATTCCCAACATTGTTTATCGTGAATTCATCTTAAGTTATGCAAATGCGCAACTCCGTATCGGATTAGCAACAAAGCTTCCTCCTCATTCATCTACAAGTCATGTCATAGTATGTTTCTATGTTGCCGGGTTTCGCCCCGGCAGGCGAGGCCCTTTTGTTTCGGCAAAAGGACCCAAAACCATTGACGCCCAATCCGGCTACAGTCGATGGGATGGCCGCCAAGTCTTAGAAGTACGGACCAACTCGCTACGCTCAAACAAGGTCCGCCAGATAAATGAGAGCGTCCGTCCCAAGAGCCGGATAGCAGGCGTCGAAAATTAGAAGCGGGAAGAATTTCAATTGCCAATCCATGTCACAAAATGAGGAATTGTGAGACATGACACCGAATTAGCAATCATTGTCTAGCTGGGTTTGGATTGAGCTTTCAGCTCAGTCCATGACGTGAGGTTCATCTTTGCCATGTGATTATTCGGATTGAGCGTTAAAGCCTTCTGACTGCATGCAATCGCCTCATCGTATTTTCCAAGAAAGCCAAGAGAGGCTCCCTTGCAGGTCCACGCAATATCATCGTCAGGATTGATTTTGAGAGTGTCATCACACACGCGACCCACTTCCTCATGCTTTTGAAGATTTCCCAAGGCAACGGCCTTATTAATTAATGCATAGGTGCTGGTGGGTTCTATAACAAGAGCCTGATCGAATGCACCAATCGCATCTTCAAATCGTTTGAGCCCATTCAACGCTAGGCCGATATTGACCTGCGCATTGGAATCGGTTGATTTCAAAGTCGTGGCCGTTGAAAAATCAATGAGCGCCTCTTCAAGCCTGCCTAGCTTGAAAAAAGCAAGACCTCGTTTAAACACTGCGACAAAGTGTTGCGGTTCTAATGTTAACGCTTTCGTGTAACATTCAACGGCCTCATCATAGTTGTTAAGCGAAGAAAGAGAATTTCCTTGCGCACAAATCGTATCCGCAGTTTCCATAGGTTCCTCTTTTGCCATTTTATCCATTCCCTAAATTCTCATGAAACAGAATGCTCTGTTCTGTAACCTTTTTCTTCCGACCATGACGATCATCACACTCCAAAGCGGACATTCATAGCCCACAGCAATTTGACGAAAAACGGCCAAGAGCGGTCATTCATCAATAAGCGATGCCACCACCAGCATTTCAGTAGCCCCAATTTGGAATTGGTATTTCACAGGTTCTAATGAAACATTAATACCATTATCAGTCAGTGCGGATACCACTGGCTTGAGATGTTTAGATTTTTTACCATCAAGGGACAGCAAGGGATAAAGCCGGACTTCACTAGCCACGCGACATAATTCCTTAATGGACAATATATGCTGTTCTTGACTCACATGATCACTGTAAAGAAACAAGTAATGTGAACACAGCGCCAGATCAAATGCCTTATTTTCAAACGGTAACAGCGGTAGCGAAGCGTTAATATATCTTCCTGATTTCTTCCCGACTTCATAGTCATCTAGAAACTTTTCCATAGCCTCCATCCGGACTTGTCCTAGTTTCTCAATGCTATCAATAGTTTCCCATACATAGTCCTCTTCATTTTTTGACATTTGCTCTAATATTTGAGGGTAAACATCATCAATCCTGGTACATATTTGTCCATGGTTGAATTGGTATAAGGGATCTATTGAAACAACACTCCCACCAGACTTGGTCAATTCAGCATTGAAGGAAGCTGGTCCATCACCACAACCAAGAATTTTTTTCATTTCGTCATTCTGCCCAAGTGAAAACATTTCTCTATATTCAGAGAATGAACGCCCCCATGGAACTACATTTTCTAGTTCCATATTTATAATTCCTTTTTATAGATCATGAATTATTTCTAGCAGGTAGAATAAAGTGTTGCGTTGACCAGTTGAACTCACAGCCAAAAGCGGACATCTGAGATGATTAAAAGAGCGGAAAATGTAACACTTCCCCTAGAAAACTGTTACATTCTTGGCCAGACTCAATATGCATAGGGGTTTTCTAAGGTTTTGATATAGCAAGAATTTAACTTCGACCACATCCTAGGTAGCCTGAAAAATGAAACCGACTATCCCATTCGGTTCCATCAAAATCATAAAAGGGTTGTAAGCAGGAAAAAAGACAGGCAGAGATAGAGAGTGTTTATAGAGAACTTCTACAAGAAGATGGTATTTTTCAGACCTGCATAAGAGGTCGTGATACCTGACTGGATGGTAAGGAAGTTGCGCGCAACTTATCTCGTGATGATAACTCTGGAACATAATGTACATCCCCAAACATTTTGAAGTAACAGACAGAGAAGAAATGGTTAGCTTCATTGAAGCCAATGGGTTCGGCCAACTTATATCATTAGTAGATGGAACGTTATTCTCTACACATATCCCATTCATATTGAGTGAAGACCGTTCGAAAATGATCGGACATGTGGCGAAACAGAATCCTCAATGGAAGAGTATTGATGGTCAAACCGCCTTAATCACGTTAGAGGGGCCGCATGACTATGTTTCCCCATCATGGTATTCCACTCCTAATTTGCCACCGACATGGAACTACCAGGCAATTCATATCTATGGACAGAGTTCGACAATTCACGACACCAAAAAACTAAAAGTTCTGGTCCATTCTCTAGCAGACAAATACGAATCTTCCTTTGATGAACCTTGGCAACCATCTTATGATGAGGCAATGTTGACGGGTATTGTAGGCATAGAATTGGTGATCACAGATATTCAATGTAAATACAAGCTTAGTCAAAATCGCACTGAAAAAGATAGAAAGCTTGTTGTAGGGAAGCTTGAAGAACTTGGCTCGAATAAACTAGCTCAGGCGATGAAAGATCGTGAGTGATAACAAATGCATGAAGTTCGATGCGCAAAAAGTGCGCGACTTACAAAAATCTGGGTACTATGCGTATTGGTGTAAAATTGTACGCTAAGCAACCTGAATCAGTTCGATTTCATACCCATCAGGGGCATCAATAAATAGAAATCGTTCTCCTAAGGGGGTTGTCGTTGGCCCGTCCGTAATGGGTATGTTGTTCGTTTTCAAAGCGTTGATCGTCTCATTCATATCCTCGACTTCAAATGCCAAATGAACCAGATCTTCCCCAACGTTCACGGGGCCGCTAGAGGGAAAGCAACAGAGCTCAATGCGTTCATCGCTATTGGGAACCGACAAAAAGGCGAGTTGTGAGCCACGGGGTGACACGCTCTGCTCCACGATTCCAAGTTCAAAGAGGCTCTGATAAAATGCTAAGGTCTGTTCCATATCACTGACTCGCATTCGAGTATGGAGGAGTTTCTTGACTTGCACGGTCGTGTCCTTTCTTCATTGGCGACCTTTTTGCGAGTGGCTCGCGAGACTACGTCGTAGCTGACGAGCCACTGTCTCGTCAGCCCTTCGAGATTACCTCTCCTAACTGCTCGTTGGTCATGGCTTGACCATTGAAATTCCAGGCACCATCTACGGTGTGGACGACGTTGATATAGATGTTGTCTCGAGGTTGTGTGCCACCCGATAATTCCTGAATAATGTCGGTGGTGTCCTTGAAAAATCCTTCTTGAATCTCTCGGCTATTAAATGCAAACGCTGGGACTTTCAATTCAACCCAGGCTCCGGAAAACTCTTGTCCGCCTGAAAAGGTGGATCCCTTGGGTAGCACCTGAACATGGGCGGTAACATTTGGGGTCATCACCTTATTTCCGGTGAGCCCATGCCATTTGAGCATGGCATCCGTGAGTCGAGCGATTGCTCGTTTCTCGGTTCCTGTTGGTAATACGCCTTCGGTCAATGTCAGTGTCAGAGGCATCACGATCTCCTTTTGTTTTTGGTTATTGAAGTGGGTGCACGTTTTTACATAACGATCGTTATATATATGAGTATGGTATAGTGATCGTTATATTGTCAACTATGAAATAACGCTCGCTATAATAAAGAGGGATGATCTATGCGCTATAAGGCCGGTCAGAAAGAAGCCACACGACAAAAAATGCTGAAGGCCGTAGGCCGAGGTTTTCGGAAAAATGGGTATGCGGGTACTGGGGTTGATGGGCTCGCCAAGGCAGCAGGCGTCACGTCGGGTGCGTTTTATGCGCACTTTGGCTCAAAAGACAAGGCCTTCGACGCGGCATTGGAAGCGGGTCTTGATGAAGTCATCGAAGCCGTGCCTCAGTATCAACGTGAGCATGCAGCCGACTGGGTGAAGGCGTTCGCAGACTACTACTTAGGAAGGCCCCACCGAAGCGATCTGGCCTGCGGTTGTGCCATGGCAGCCCTGACAAGTGATGTGGTGCGATCTGGGCCAAGAGTGCATGCAGCCTTTGAAAAGAAAATGACGCTGATTGCAAATCTGGTGGCACGTGGCCTGGCAGGCCCCTCGGACGAGGATTGTCGCACCCGAGCTTGGGCTATGCTTAGTGTGCTCATTGGAGGTCTAACCGTTTCGCGGGCTATGAAAAACTGGGCTGTGGCCAATGAAGTTGCTGTAGCTGTTAAGGCTACGGCAATTCAGGCTGCGGGCCGCACGCGATTAACGACGCGCGGAGAACCGTCGGATTAAGATTTAGTCTGCTTTCGTTATGACCTGGATTTAGGGGGCACTCCATTTAAGTTGCTTAGCGAACAATTTTACACCAATACGCGTAGTACTCTTCATTATAAAAATGTCCGCTTTGGGTCCAGGCTGTGTGAAAACTCCGTATAAAATTTTGATCTAAAATTTTTTCCTTCGAGGATCGCCGATATTCCACGATCTCTGCCTAAGGAAGGGGTCAGGGACCCCCTGAATCTAGGAAATTTCGAGTTTTCACACAGCC
>JAJDBR010000051.1 GCA_029261275.1 Nitrospirales bacterium | reverse complement strand
AATCGTTCCAAGCGTTCGTCTTTACATTCAATCCACATGGACTTGTCTCGAGTGACTTGGACTGCGCCGGGTTTTTGGCCTTTGGCTTTTTTGACGAATTTCCGCAGGGTATAAATCACTTCGCCTTTTCCGCTCTTTCGTAAATCACTAAACCAGAGGGTTAACGTCGCGGCGTCTTTCAGCGTTTCGTGCGGCACGATTTGGCCTTTTTCTATTCTGACGATGACATGTGAGCCTGGTGTGCCACGTGCATGGAGCCACAGGTCATCGGGTTTACCGACCTTAAACGTCAGGTGATCGTTGTCCTTCGCGGTTTTGCCAACCAAGATGGCAATCCCGTCGGACGACGTGTATGTACGATAGCCTTGAGCTGGTGCTGGCCGAACTTTTGACGGGCGAGGTGTGGTCGGGGATGGAGGCCGTTTTGCTGGTTTGGATGAAAAAGATGGCTCCAGGGATCCCTGTTTTATTTGCCTGAGTTGTTCTTCCAATTTGGCGATTTTTTGGTGTTGCGTTTCAATTCTGGGCAGGAGATGTTCTTGTGCTCCAAGATACTTGTGATGTTTTCGAAAATAGTCTTCCATATTTCGGACGGGATCTTTGCCTGGATCTAGTGGAAGCGTCACTGTGGGTAAAGCTGGATCAAAGTAATCGGTCAGGGTTGCGGACTTTTGGCCTTTGTACAGATTGTGAAGCTCACTTTTCATGAGTTCACCATAGCGTGCGTATTTCCGATAGCGTTCAGCTTTTTGCAAGTCTGCTTGTAACGCACGCAATTTTCCTTTCGCCCCGTTCAGGGACTTTTTTGCGTGAGCAAGCTGTTGCTGGCGAAGTCGGTCTTGGTGGTCTTCATTTTCTTTTTTGTCATAGTAGGTTTCCATTGCCCTGGAAATAGGAAACGTGGTTGCAAACGTCTTATCTTTATCTGTTGGATTATTAATTTCTTCTTTTCCCCAGGTGGATGGAGACTGAGAGGAAGGAGCAGAGCCTGTTGTTGGGGGAATAAACCGTTCTCCAATTTTGAATCGAGATTCCTTTAATGCTTTCAGGAGTAAGTGTTTCTCATTGAGCAATAAGAGATTGGTGCGATTTCCCAAGAGCGCAATGACCAATATATAGGCCTTTTCATTTTTTCTAATTGTTATATAAACAAGACGATCCCCTGGTTGTTGCTTGACTTTTTCAATGCGCCCTCCTTCGAGATGCGAGCGTAAGAATTGGCAAAAGGGTGGGGGAGTAGGTGGGTTTGGGTACTTCTTTGAGACGAAATGAAACCTGGCCAAACGGGGGTCGGCGCAGATATAGACCATGACGCTAGTACCAGGCGAATGCACGTCTAGGGTTAAGGCCAGGTCTTGGGGTTGATGAATTTTTTGAATCCATCCACCCGTTAAGACAGGCTGGATTTCTGCTAAAACAATTTCAAGATCTACAAGGTTGAAAGACATACTCCCTCAGTGGTTCTCTCTTGCAGAAGGCACGAATATCCTTACCCTACATTGACTATCTAACACAATCTGAACATCATCGTATTCGCGGCACATCGATGATGTTTTGTTGCTTTTCGACCACTCAATGTAACTTATGGAGGAACATGATGAGCGAATGGACGCATTACGAAAGGCTGGGAGGCGATGATGTTATTTCCGCGGTGGCTCATGATCTCTTGCCTCGGTGGTAGCAGGTTTCGGAATTAGGGCAATTTTGGCAGTCTCGTGGAGACAATGGAGTATTGTGAGAGAAGCAATTATGGGTAGATTTTCTAGGTGCCAGTGAAGGGTGGGCGTTGCTCTATACTGGACGAAATATAAAAGACTTCCATAAAAGGATGAAATTTAGTCACAGGATTGGGGAACTTTTTTGGGGGATCTCAATGCGACTCTTGATGTTTTCTACGTTCCCTCATTGGAACGAGGACAGATCTTGGTTTTCATCGAAAGTATTAAGGGTGTTATTGTCGAAACAGGAAGGGCCGAAATCTGTGTTTGGAGTCATCAATGTCCGAACGGAGGGTTGAGGAGGGATAATGTTTTATAGAGGAGACAGTCAGAAAACTCCAACATTTGGTTCTCAGGCGAATTCAAGGAAAATTTACAGAGAAATTTTCAAGTTCAGAAGGTCAGGGGGCCTTGAAGAGGTGGGGGTGTCTTAGCCCGAAGGTGTTTTTCCTACAAGATAGGCAATCCATGCTTGGTCAGCATCCCCTTTTTCGGCGCGTTCATACGTAGCCGTCCCTTCCTGTGTGGCGGGATCCGTGCCTTCCCACAGAACATGAATATCTTGGAACCCTGCGTCAGCCATGAGTTCCGTGACTTCAGGAATGGTCCACAGTCGCCAATAATAGACAAATGCATTCCGAATTTCGCTACCGTCGGAAAAAGAAAAATGAATGCGTGTTGTATAGAAATGGGTGAAAGGATCAAAAGTATCTTGATCCCATGTGAATATGAAATCTCCTATTTGTTTGTCTTCTGAATTTTCGATTTCACGTCGTTCTTCTTGGAGGACCTGACTTTCGCTTCCGCCCCAAATATCCATTACCAGAAGGCCACCTGGCCGAAGCGATTCCTTAACGTTGGTCAAATACTGAAGTAGGGTAGGTCGATCAAGAAAGACCATATACGAAAAATTCAAGGCCGCAATCATTTGCACGCGAGGTTGGTGGACGTCCAGGACATTGGCATTCACCAATGACACACGCTGTTGTTGGTCTGGGGTCAAGGCAGAAATATTGTGTTTAGTTCCCCAATTTAGAGTTGGCCAATCCAAGTCCACTCCCAATGCACGGTTCTTTTCATGTTGGCTGACAAAATAGGCAGAAAGATAGGCCGTTCCACAAAAGTCCTCTCGGAAATGGCGAAGAGTCTTCCCCGTGTATTCCCTAAAATAGTCGGACAAAAATTCCATATCATTGTCTGGGCTCTGTACGCTCTTTTGATACAAGTCATGGGGATCGGCAATTTGAGCCATCGTTAAGTTGCTAGGGGAATCATGATCTTCAGATGTCACATTAACCTCATTTCATATTTTTTTGGGAAAAGCAATGAGTTCTCGTCGGCTTGGTCGCTATGCTATCGTAATCTGGCTTCTGAGGACAAACACCTGGTCTATCACTATCGATGCCATGTTAGAAAAAACAACTGTTGGACATTGATTCATTAACATTTTGAAGCCACAAGAATCCTTGCGGAGCTGGCCCATTTTTCTTGCTAGGTAGAATACATGATGAGATTTTTTTTCTGGGTAGTGACCCTTCTGACAATTCCTTCATGTGATTCCTCCACTTCTACAGTCTCAGAGGAAATCGCTCGACAATTTCAGGCTTCAGGACGAACATTTGTGAATCTCGCTAAGGTTGTCCCACGTCCATGGGACACGGTTTGTATTTTGGGCCCTTATTCAGATAATCACGCAGCGCAAAAAATGCTTGGCTTCCTTTGGGATGTTGAGGCCAGATCTTCCATTGCCACTAATGATCGAATCGTTTTGCTTCTTTTCGTAAATGACATGCAGGTGGTGAATTTGGTAGAGCATTCTCGTCGCGATGGGGATTTTGCCAATTTGTCGCGACAATGCTTTCCGCGAGAGCAAGGCACATTTCAGCATCAAACCAATCCCAAAAAAGGCTGGCCGGGATTATTTCCGAAAGAATAAATGCTGGAATTCAGGGAAGGATGGGTGAAGCCTATCTGCAAAGGTGTAGATGAAGTTGGATTTTCTGATGGGTGCCAGCTCCTAGTCTTCCCAATCAGTCATGCGTGAGCATTCAAGCAACTAATTTTTTTGCCTGGACTGCCTGAAGAACCAAACACTAGCAGACAACAGCACTCGTTTCCTCTCTGAAATTTCAAGAAGGCCGCTTGGTTTTATTCCTCGCTTCTGCCCTAGCTTCCGGAAGTCGAGGATTTGTTCGACGAAGGTGACATCATCATATGAATTAAAATATGTATTAAAAATGCAGTAATTTTTAAGCCAAGAGATATGATTATTTGTATTTGTGGGAATTCCAGAAAAATTTCTTAAAAATATGACAATTTTTTGCCTCTAAGATTCAACCTGTCGTATCTCTTTAGAGCATTTATGTTGATGTTGACACCAAGGGTTATTACTGATATCATCTCCTCAGAATTACACATGAGGAGAGCAAGCCATGAAAACCATTGATGCCTTTGACAAACAATTTCCTACCGACGAAGCCTGTAAAGCCTTTCTCGTTGAAGCTCGCTGGCCCGCTGGCGTGAAATGCCCTCGGTGCAGGGAGACTAAGAAGGTATATGCCTTGAAGTCTAAGCCCTTTCATTGGGTTTGTAAGCAACCAGCGTGCGGAGGCCGAAATGGCTTCCGCTTCTCAATTTTGCGCGGCACCATTTTCCAAGATACAAAGATTCCACTCATCCAATGGTTTAAGGTGGGCTATCTGATGCTCATGTCGAAGAAAGGCGTGAGTGCGCTCCAATTGCATCGGGTGATTTTTGGCGAGGACACTGGATCGGACTACCGGACCACTTGGTATATGTGCCATCGCTGGCGGGCAGCGATGAAAGGCGATGTCTTGCCCTTAACCGGGGAAGTGGAAATCGATGAGACCTATGTCGGTGGCAAGGAGAAGAATAAACACCGCAACAAGCGAACCGGCAAGGGCACTGGGCCAACCGGAAAAGTGGGCGTCATCGGGGCCATTGCTCGAAAAGGGATGGTCGTCGCCCAGGTCATTGAGCAGACTACCGCAGCAACCATTCAAAGATTCGTAAGCCAGACCATTGCGGATGATGTGTCTCTCATTGCCACTGACGAACATTCGGGTTATCGAGGATTAAAGAAGAAGGGCTATCCCCATCAATCGGTGTCTCATAACAAGGGGGAATATGTTCGGGGGAATGTCCATACTGCCAACCTCGATAGTTTTTGGTCGTTGTTTAAACGAGGCATTATGGGTAGCTTTCATCATGTTTCCAAAGAGTACTTGCCTCTCTATTTGAATGAGTTTTCCTACCGCCACAATGCTCGCCACAACCCCGATGCCTTTGCGGAATTGATTACGACGAGCCACTACTAGACGATCAAACATTAAAGACCTACAATATAGGGGTGGCTATCACCCAAACTACCAAGGACGCCGACGACCGACTCAGAAAAGAACTCAAAAACGCCGACCTCGAAAAGTTTAAGAAGGCGGTAAAACAAGTCTTTTCAACAGACGCTCAACCCAAGACCGACATGAAATCTGTGGCCACCCGAAAGAAGAAATGATATTTATCCCAACTCAAAGAAACTTATCGAGTGGCCGAGTGCTCTCATCAAAGAAATCAAAAAAATCCTCCCTACCAGATCTTTTCATTTGTTTGTCCAATTCCTTCATGGGCCATCGGGCTTCGGCCATCTTCCCGCTTCCTCGACGATAGTGGTTCAACTCATAGGCCACCAAGTCCGCTGCCTGCAAAGGTATGAATTCCAAGTTTGTACCGAAAGTAATGCTTTCAAGGCGACCCCCTACATCCAGACTGTCGACGCAGCGGTCAAATAATTCATCTCCCAATCCCTTCGATTTGGATCGACGATCAAACACCATCTCAACTTTCGCGTCAGGGAAATTTCTTTCTGCGTATATCCCAATTCCATGAACGCAAACTTGGAAACAGGCGTAATAGGGATCTTTCAGGTCTTCCTTTTTTTCTTGGGGCAAATTATGAAAATCCTCAATTGGTAAAACTGCCCCTACATAAAACTTCACATGCACGCTCATTATTTGTAGGAGCTTCCCCAAAAAGCTTCTCCTCTTTTCTTCATCCCGCCCTTCAAACTCTCCTCGTCTATGCGCAAAGTTCTTCATGTGAGATTGACTAACCTGAAACATTCTTAAAACTTCGCCCCATTCCGTTTCAAATTGACACCATGATTCTTTTGAAGCGGCAACGCCCCCAACAGAAAATAT
>JAJDBR010000006.1 GCA_029261275.1 Nitrospirales bacterium | reverse complement strand
TAAGATGGAACATCGGAAAACTGGAGGAACGAGATGAGAGGTCCAATCACGAGCGGTGCAATCCTTCTCGCAGGGGTGTTTGTGTTTTTGAAATTCATTCTTCCCCTATTTACGGCGCCTCTTCCAGCAAGTTTAATTTATCTCTATATGACCCTAGCTTTTAGCGGAATCATGCTCTATGGAACGATGAGTGCGTCCTCGCTGGAGTCTCTCATGGGTCCTGTTTTTCGATTCTTATCGGGGGAGGGCCAATCGGGGACCGGAAAATTGGCACGGCTCGCGGTCTTGGTATTATTTCCCTTATTAGTCGGGTGGCAAACCTATACGAGTTTAGCTCCTAGCGATCTTCCTCCTGGAGAAAACCGGACGATTCACCCTGCTCCACCAGGGGAGTTTGTCGGGTTGGCCAATCCCTATCAGAATAACGAAGCGAATATTAATATGGGGAAAGGGTTGTATGCGGCCTACTGTTCCCCTTGTCATGGCGCGAACTATGATGGAAAAGGCCCAGCAGCAAAAGGCTTTAATCCTCCGCCTGCGAACTTTGCTGATCCTGGCACTATCGCCCAACTACAAGAATCATATCTTTTCTGGAGGATAAAAAAAGGCGGGGTAGGTTTACCAGTAGAAGCTATGCCTTGGAAGTCCGCGATGCCTCGCTGGGAAGTCGAATTACCGGATGAGTTTATCTGGAAAATTATTATGGGGGAGTATGATGGTGCCCATCAATCTCCCCGGACTTGGGAAGAAGACGATTAAGGGGCCTCACCCATTACTTGAGAACGGTGTCTTTGTGGAGAATATGACATGCTGAACAAACTGAGATTCCTTTTAACCGTTACCCTTGTAGGAATATCTGGAATACTTGGTTCTACGGTGGGATTTGCCAGTAATCCGCCACCTGCGGACGAAGTTGGTGCAAGTGTGTCAATCAGAATGTATCAAGTAGAGGGCACTCTTCCTGCTGATGATCCAAGCTCCTCCCAATGGGCCTCGGTTCCGGAATCCGAATTTAACTTAGCTCCACAAGTACATTGGCCTGAGCGCATTCAGGAAGTAACCGTTAAAACAGTGAAAGTCAAAGGTTTGCATGATGGGCAAAACCTGGCAATTTTAGTTGAGTACGAAGATCCCACTGATGACCCTAAAGATGCGGCGGCTATAGAATTTATGGTGGGTGACAAAAAGGCACATTTTGCTCATGGTCAACCTATGCTTCAAGTTGAGGGTGGACCTGTCAATATTTGGTTTTGGAAAAAGGAAAACGGGAAAGCGCTAGATATGAGTGCTAAGGGCTTTAAGACCTTGAGCACTCAAGAAAAGCAAGATGTCAGTGCAACAGGCGCTTGGGCCGGTGGTTCCTGGAAAGTCGTGTTTACCCGGGCTCTTAAAACGGAAGATGAACAAGACGTCCAAATTGAACCAGGAGAATGGCGAAGTGTCGCTTTTGCGTTTTGGGATGGGGCCCTGGTTAGCGGAGTCCCGAAGGAAAAGGGCAGTCAAAAAGCGGTGTCATCCTGGTGGTCTATCCGTGCTGAACCAAGTGCCGATAACTCCATATTCGGATGGGTAATCTTTGGGCTAGCTCTAGCAGCTGGCTTTGAACTTGTTGTGGTGCGGAAGTTGAGAAAGGGCCAATCAGCATGAAACCGGTGGCCAAGGAAAATATCGCAGGAGCCTTGCTAAAGTTTTTGACGCTAGGGCTCATAGCTGGATTCCTCATGTATGGTTGTGCGGGGGATGAAAAAACGGCAAAAGGCAAAAAACTCTATCACCATTATTGTAGCCATTGCCATGGAGATTCTGGACAGCAAGGTGAAGGATTTAATTGGGACCGTATGCCAGATCCACGGCCCAAAAATTTAGCATCCAACGCAGAAATGTCAACGTTCAGTGACCAAGAAATATTCGATACGGTCTATCGAGATATGCGGGATTGGGAAGATCCAAAAGTGTTGGATGACGAGAACTATTTTGCAGTCCCAACAATGCCAACGTTTAAATATACTCTTTCCGAAGAAGAAATTTGGGGAATCGTTGCTCATGTACGCACGCTGCATGGTATGTCGTTGACTTTCGATCTGGTTGGACGCAAAAAAGAATTAGAAGAGGGGTACCAAGCCGCAAAACCAGAAATGGAAGCAACTCAAGCTGCTTATGATGCTGCCACTGAAAAAGCCGACGCGGCTCAAGAGGCGTATGAAGAAACGTTGACCGATGAGCAACTTGAGGATTACGAGCCTGAAGAAATCACGCTTCCAGAGGAGACGGCATTTCTCGCAGCCAACGAAAAATTTGAAAAAGCCAAGGCCGCGTTTGAGTACTTTTCCAAGCGTCCGAAAAAAACTCGTATAGAACGCCCAGACCTTACCATTTCAGAAGATGAGCAGGCCAAACAGGTCGAGCTGGGGAAGAAGCTTTACACGGACACCTATGGCTGTAATGGGTGTCATAGTATCAATGACGTTGGAGGGTTAGTCGGTCCAGTTTTAGACCGTGCAGGTTTTCGCCTGAATCCAACCTGGATTTATCGGTGGATCCGAAACCCGCAAGCGATGAAAAAACACACACGTATGCCTAACCTAGGAGCATCTGACGCTGATGCGAGGGCATTAACCTATTATTTGGGTACCTTGCGAGCACCGATACCTGAGGCTCCAGTTCCTGAAGCGGAGTAAAATTTTCAATCAGTACCTAATCCTCTCTCCTCTACCGTCTCTGCAAGCTCTCCTTCCTAGACTCTCTTTGATCGTGGTCGTTATTGAAAGCGCTACAGGGTCCCTAAGAAAATTCCTGCCAGGACAATACCCCCAATCCAACAATGTTGTTTGAATAAAGAAAAAGCCTGTAAGGATGTGACCTCTGAGCGAAGCAGAACGACCTGATAACCCATGAGAATGCCTATCAACAGTAACCCGACAAAGTATTCGGGTCTCAAATTACTAATCTCGCCAGCCAATGACAGAAAAAACAACATAAAGGAAGCAAACAATCCCACACCTAGCCAGGTGTAGGAACCAAACAAAATGGCCGAGGACTTCACGCCTATCTTCATATCATCTTCCCTATCCTGAATTGCATAAATCGTATCATAGACAATGGCCCAACAGACTGTGGCAGCAAAGAGCAGCCAAGTACTGGCCTCTAATTCATTACGAACGGAAGCCCAGGCCATGACCCCTCCCCAGCCAAATGCCACCCCCAGGATTAATTGTGGAATGTGAAGAAAACGCTTACAGAAGGGATATAATCCAGCAAGTAACAAGGCCACAGGGCTGAGTAGCCAGGTGAGAGGATTTAGAAAATATAAGAGCCCGATGGCGCCAAGGAGTAATATGGCTAAAAATCTCAAGGCATGCTTTGGGCGTAGTTGCCCAGAGACTAATGGGCGGTGCCTGGTTCGCTCCACTCGGCCATCAAAGGAGCGATCGGCAAGGTCATTCATGATCACACCCGCACTACGCATGATGAAAGATCCTGCGACAAAAATAATGAGTAACGTTGCCGACGGCCATCCTCTTGAAGCGAAGACTAACGACCACAAGGTAGGAAAAAGTAACAGGAGCGTCCCTGTTTGGTTGGATAGTCGAATGAGATGAGCAAAGGCTTGGGGGCGAGGTGCGGAGAGAGGTTCAGAAGAATCAGAGGGCTCAGAGACTGGCATCAATATATCGAAAAAAGGTTTTCTTAGTGATAACGTTGAAACAATGAGAAATCATTTGTTTAGGAAAAAGTCATCCGGAATCGTCGTTGGCTACGTTATTCTACCGTGAACCTTGTGATACAAAGAATCTCATCGGGTGTGTTGGAGGGAGCCACGACGATCATCCATTCTCCCAAATGGATTTCAGGTTTTAGGGATTTCAAGCTCCACATCCGATACCCTGATGAGGGGAGGATGGAAAGATTCACTTCCGAGACTTTGATCCATGTGCCATTAATTTGATGATGCCAGCTATGTCGCAATGTTCCCTTCGTTGCTGATACTACTTTCGTCCAAAAAAATACTTTTGCGGTTTGGGATGTTTTCACAACGGGGATAGCCGCTTGGCCATCTTTGTCTTTTTCGCAATAGGCAGAAGGGGAAAATATGCCTTCAGGGTTTCGATTGGCGACATCCTTGGAAATGCTAACTTTAGAAACCTGAAAGTCAGATGCGGCATAGACAGGAGACAAGAGGATTCCCATCCAGACGCTGATCACAGCACTCATGACCAAATTGTTAGCCACGTTTTTCATCATTTTTAAATATTTTGGTTGAAACGACTGATAGGAAATTAGGCGATCCTTTCATCCATGTCAATGGAAGCGGGACATGGCGAGGTGGGAAGAAGAGAGATTATTCCCACACTGGTTCTCTCACTCTTTAGTTGACGATACCAAGTGACGAAAGGTATAAATGTCCCCAGCAGCAGTGTTTCTAGCATTTTGTTGCTGACTATTTGAGATCTTTTCGTTTCTCCCTTCCCGTCTTGAGCCGGCGTAGCTCAGTGGTAGAGCAACGGTTTCGTAAATCGTTGGTCGGTGGTTCAATCCCACTCGCCGGCTCCATATTTCTCCCCTGAAAACAACCCTTTACTTCGGTGGGATAAGGCCAGAATTTTGGAATGAGAGAATGTCTCTAGTTACTCATTAGGACTTCTCGTGGTTTTGTGGACAAGGCGTTAATTCGAGGTAGGTCTTTCTCCTAAGTCCGGTAGGGTCAGATAGCACGGAGAGAAATTGAATCCCTGCAGGTGTCAAAAAACAGCAATTATAGTCAAAGAAATTTTTTCGAATTTCAGGCCACTACCAATTTCTTATTTATTTTTTTGGTAGGAGAGCGTGCGTTCTGTGCGAGAAATGGCCGACCAGAAGTTGCTTTAAGGTGAAAATTAGTTACGCTACGATGGATTCTATTGGGACGATTCATAGAAATATATACCTATTTAGTTTAGGTCGTTTTAAAAAATCACACTAAGGAGGAGGCACTATGACTCTTGCGAGTGAACTGGGCATAACGGCTCCCATAGAGGAATCAAACGTTTCTCTAGGGTCACAAAAATCATTTCAAGTTCCGATTCCGGTTATACAAGCCAAGAAGGAAGTGGTCGCATTTTTTGGTGTTGGGGTCGAATGTATCGGAGAAATCTGGTACGAGGGGAATGTGCAAATAGACGGGCGAATGGAAGGAACTGTCCATGCAAGAGGCACTCTCGTGATTGGGGATGGCGCCGTTGTCAAAGCCAAGATTGAAGCTGGAAGCGTGATTTGTAAAGGAAATATTCAAGGAGATGTTGTGGCGAAAGAATCGATCAGGCTTCTGTCGCCTGGATTGATTGACGGGACCATGAGTGCTCCTCGGCTCTCCGTAGAAACTGGAGGTGTGTTTAATGGTCGAGTGAGTATGGGGGCATCTTCATAAAATCGCCGGTTTTCAATTACCAGAATCATCTGTCCCTTCCCCCATATTGTCTTTAGTTCTTAGTTGATTTGTCATCCCTTTGGCATAATGATTCTTTTCGCCAATTCCCTTCCATATAATACTGCGTTAAGGCTGTTCTATTCCTACTAGGGTAGTTACCATTGCCATTTCCTCAAATAGCCTTTCAGGCTATAAATAGTCGGAACTCTTAACGACCTCTACTCATTCCATTCCAATATACCCTCCAACAAAGATCACCATCTTTCATTGATGGCCAAATACGATAGTGTTGGCCTGTCGAGGACCTTAACTTTCCATTTTTGTGAATTTTCCAATCTGATTCTTCAGAGACCATTCAACCGTTTGTTCGTGTCGTGTTAGCGGGCATTCGCGGTCATTACTGTAAGTTAGTTTATACCAATTATTTAGGTACACCCTTTGCCTATAGGGAAGGGTGTACCAACACTTACAGAAGGGACACCATGAAAATATGTGAAAAATGTCAGGGTTCGATGGTTATGGAACGGGCTGTGGACTTAGAGGTTGGGTTGAGTATATTGTACTTTGCATGTTTGAATTGTGGGAAACGCGTTCAAGCAGAAAAAGAACCACGACCCCTCGTCCACTAATTTTATTTGTTTTTATTATAGAGTAAATGGAGGAGCAGGATGCCGCAACACAATCGACCATTAACGCATGATGAAAGAAAGGCAGCAGAAGCTGCTTTTAAGGGAGCACCCTTTGACCCAAAGTGGTCTGACGCGGCGCGAAAAGTGTATTTGGGCCTTTCGTCGGCAATGGCAAACAAACGGAATGAAGCTTTCCAAGAAGTCCTTCCATCGAAGACGACGATTGATGCAAAGCGAAACGTGACTGAATCCAAGCTGCGGTCACGAATTAAATCTACTTTGTGGTAGATCTAGTGAGAACGTTTTGTGGGGATAATCCTGTATGGGGATATCCCCACATTTATGGTCGTCTTGTCTCGACAGACCACCCTTCCTTGACTACAATGCATTTTGTTTTTCTATAAGCTACCAGAAAGTTAACTCTCCTCTTTTTCGGAAATCTTTCGAAATCCCAAAAACTTCATTGGATTTAAGGCGTCGGATGTTGCTATGGAGTAAGGAGAGTATTATGCCACAGGAAACCATCTTCATTGGATTTGGGTCGAATAGAGGAGACCGGCAGGAGTTGTGTGATCGGGCCATTGCCCTGATGAATTTACTCCCTCTTTCACAGGTTACGGGCGTGTCCTCCTACTATGAAACCGAACCGGTCGATCCAGAAGGGAAATTGGGGGAAAGCTGGTTTTTTAATGGTGTCATACGCTTGGAAACATCCTTGAATCCCTCTAGTCTTTTGGGCATCCTGCAAGAAACCGAACGGGGATTAGGACGTGATGAAAGCAATCGACAAGGTCCGCGAACCATGGATTTCGATGTTCTCTTTTTTGGTCAGCATGACATAGATCAACCTGGGTTGAGGGTTCCTCATCCTCGCTTGCACCAGCGTCGGTTTGTCCTGGAACCATTAGTGGAATTAGATCCTGCTTACATGCACCCAACCTTGCATCAGTCAATGGAGGATCTATTAAAGGATCTGAAAGACACCAGTCGCGTAAAAAAACTGGATATCAAGCCCGGGTCCAAATTTCCTTCACGACCGACCTGCTCGGTTCCTCCCTCATCATAAAGATCATGCGGATCATTCGGTCGATACGTGGTCTACAAGCCTGGCGACGTAAATACGAAAACCAAGAAATAGGATTTGTCCCCACGATGGGTGCGTTGCATGAGGGGCATCTCTCCTTAATACGTCAGGCGCGCAAACATTGTTCCACGGTGGTCGTCAGTATCTTTGTGAATCCCTTACAATTTGGTCCAACTGAGGATTTGAGCCGGTATCCTAGGCCGGTCAAAAGCGATCAGCAATTGTGTCGGGAATCCGGAGTTGATCTCCTCTTTTGGCCTACAAGTGAAGAGTTCTATCCCAAAGATTTTCAGACTTCTGTCAAAGTAAGCCGACTCAGTTGTTGTTGGGAGGGTGAAGCTCGCCCCACACATTTTGAAGGGGTCACGACGGTAGTCACGAAATTAATAAATCTAGTCCGCCCACGCCACGCCTATTTCGGGCAGAAGGACTACCAACAATTGTTGGTCATAAAGCAAATGGTTCAAGATTTGAATATGGATACGAAAATTGTCCGTTGCCCGACGGTTCGAGAATCGGATGGTCTCGCCCTCAGTTCTCGCAATCGCTATTTGTCAGAAAGGCAACGATTACAAAGTGCTCGAATTTCTGCAGCCTTACGCCATGGGGTGCAGTTGATTAAGCGAGGAACGCGTCATGTTACGACAATTCAAAAGGAATTGAAGAAGGTGTTGAGGACAGCCGAGGGCTTAGACATTGAGTATGTGGCTGTCTGTGATGCACATAGTTTGGCACGGCTGACTAGGGCGAAGGGAAGCATGGTTCTCCTAGCAGCCGTTCGAATTGGAAATGTTCGATTAATCGATAATATGCTCGTGAAGGTGTAGAAGGTTGGTGAGAGGTTAGGAATCTTGAATAAGTTCGTTGGGGAGTTCATTCGGATTCGTCTCGTCCTTGGTAGCAGGGAAGGCTTCAGTTAAAACACGGCCACACGTCGTAATAGCATGGCATAGAGATTCCACAGGATCGCCTTTTTGAAATCCATTTCTTATGACATCAACCATATCATTCCAAGTACATTGGGCAACGTGATCAAGTATGGGATGATCCGTCAACACTTCAATGCGATGCTCCAATAACGAGATGAGGATTAACACGCCCGTTCCCAATTCGGTTCGATGAAGCCCATGTTCGAGAAAAGCTTGATGAGCACGCACATTGACCTTATAGGCTAGGCGTTCATGTGAGGTCAGTAATCGGATCACTGGCCCAAACGTTCCCATCCAATATCCAAAGCCATACGCCGCCATCACAGAGAACAGAAGCCAGCCTCCATTGGTAGCATGCCATCCCCAGGGCATCCATTCCCATTCCATCGTTAATAGTATACTCAGCATCAAAAAGGCAGAGCCAATGCCTGCGCGATATTGAGCTTCGCGGTATCGAGCCGAACGATTAATGATCATTGGCACGATTTCTCCTCTGGTCTCGCGTTCAGCTTCAGTTACCGCTTGGCGAATGCGTGTTTGCTCTTCATCCGAAAACGCCATTTACCACTCCCCAGAGGCACCGCCGCCTCCAAATCCACCGCCATCCCCACCAAACCCTCCTCCGAATCCTCCACCAAATCTGCCGGAACCGCCTATGGGGCCACCTCTTATCCCCGGCCAACCTAACCCCGAGTCCTGGGCGAATGGATCGCGAGAAGAAGGGCCACCAGTCTGAGAAAACAGGCTTACAAGGAACAGTGCCGAGACGCCAGCCAAGCCCCCTACCCAAAGGGCAGCTGGGGTGCCAACAAAAAAAGCGATAATTCCACCAATAATACTCCCATTCAGGCGTCGACCTGCCCCGAGGAACAGCCCGATAATCGTTCCAAGTGTAACGGCTAGTCCAAAAATTTCCCAAAGTCCTAGCTGAGTGGAGATGTTGGATGAAGGTGTCGAATTTGTATAGGTCCCTTCAATGGTGTCCAAAATGGCCTGGGTTCCAGCAACAATACCTCCAGAGAAATCTCCAACACGAAATCGAGGGACAACTTCATGCCGAATGATTTGTGAACTTTTGGCATCCGTCAAGGTTCCCTCCAACCCATAGCCCACTTCGATGCGAAGTTTCTTTTCATTAATCGCGATTAAAAAAAGAACACCATTGTCCGTGCCTTTCTTCCCAAGTGCCCAAGTCGTGGCCACTTGATGAGAAAATTCTTCTAACGGATGACCTTCCAAGGAGGGAACCGTGAGGACGGCGACTTGGTTGGAAGTTTTGGCTTCATGTGCGGCAAGACGCGAATTGAGGTTAGAAAGTTTAGCTGGAGAAAGGATGTGGGCACGATCAACCACTTGGCCTGTGAGGGGAGGAATGTCCAAAGCCCAAGCTGACGGCACAAGGAGAAGGATGCTCAGGATTCCCACCCAGCTAAGCTGGTGAACCCACCAACTTGGGGACCATCTCATGGGTTGCATAGAGAGAATGTTCTTCAATGTAACTTAGAACTTCACCTCAGGAGGGGTGGCAATGGCTTTTTCGTCTGCGACGGTAAAATTCGGTTTGACCTCAAGCCCCAGGAGATATTTGGCGGTCAAATTCGTCGGGAAAAACCGAACGCCCTTATTAAATTCAGCCACGGTTTCAATATAGCGTTTTCGGGCCACAGTGATACGGTTCTCGGTCCCTTCGAGTTGACTTTGGAGGTCACGAAAATTCTCATTGGCTTTTAGATCAGGGTATTTTTCCACGACGACCATTAGGCGAGACAAGGCAGACGTTAAGCCATTTTGGGCTTCTTGAAATTTCTGAAACAGATTTGGATCTTTGAGGGCTTCCGGAGTCAGTTTAATTCCGGCCACTTGTGAACGGGCTTGTGTGACACCCTCCAATGTGTCCTTTTCATGAGCGGCATAGCCCTTCACCGTTGCCACCAAATTAGGGATTAAATCGTCCCGGCGCTGGTATTGATTCAAGACCTCGCTCCAGGCCGCATTGGTTCCTTCGTCCAAGCCTTGGAGATCGTTATATCCACATCCGCTTAACGGTAAAGCTAGCAGAAGCAATCCGAGCCCGAGACCCTTGAATAATTGGTGCATTGGCTATGCCTCCTTGTAAGAATGTGCAGGCTAACCTGCCAAACAGACAGCTAAAGAAAGGGAACCACAGATTTTGAAAAAACAAGAAGAATATAAATGTTCAATTCAACGAGGAAAAATGCGGAGGGGATGAGGTATTGTGGCAGTGTCAGCAAAAAAGTGCAAATGAACCTTTCAGGAGATTGAGACTTTTGTCGCACAAATACAAGGGGCTGGAGATGGAAGCAATAATGTAAAAATCAGTTTCTTAATTACCTGGACAAAAATCCTCATTAGGTGTTCCTCTGTTCTTCAATGATCGGAAGGGTATTTGCGGGGGAGTAGGTTGGGGGTTTGACCCATTTGCCGTCTTCGCGTTTATAGCCGCCGACTTTGCTCATGTTAGACCGGTGGACTTCTTTGAACACGGGCTCAATGTCGATTCCCAGAGAAACGGCTGTGCCATAGACGACATACAACAAATCCGCTAGTTCCTTGGCCATATTAGGCAAGTCTTTTCTATCCATGGCTTCTTGGAATTCCTCGAATTCTTCTTGGATGAGACGATTGCGAAGAATTTGAGTGGGTTCATCAGGAACCGATGGTGTAGAGGCGATATGAATTTCAAATTGTTTATGGAATTCTTGGACCATCTTTTGTGCGTCGTTCAATTGCTTCTACCTCCCCTGGCCCCTCCTTACAAAGGAAGGGGAAATGATCGAATATTTTTTTATAGAAGTTCCGTTATTGCCATGACGGAGAAAAGATAGGTTCCTGTCAAAAGCAGGCAGGAATGATGATCAGGATTTCATAGCAAACTATACGGCGATGATCAAATAGATATCGTTGACGTTGGTATGGGTTGGGCCAGTGATGATATGGCCACCGACTTGTTTAAAGAAGGTAAAGCTATCATGTCTTTCCAACATATTCTCAATCGAAAGCCCATTTTCCCTCGCTCGTTGAACGGTATTCCCATCAACCATGGCGCCAGCGACCTCTGTTGGGCCATCGGTTCCGTCGGTGCCAAAACCTGCTACAACGACGTTGGTGAGCCCAGACAGTTCTTGAGCCGCCGCTAACACGCATTCCTGGGCTCTGCCGCCCTTTCCTTTACCCGTGACTGTCACTGTGGGTTCTCCACCGGCAATGAGACAGGCCGGTGGACGAACCGGGTTGCCAAATTCTCGTATGTCCTTGGCCATCGCGCCAAGAATCGTTCCCAGGTCTTTGGCTTCACCCTGTAAGGGAGAATCGAGAAGATGGATGCGGAGGCCCCATCGTTTGGCTTCCTTCGCGATGCCCTCAACTGCCGTGTGATTGTTGGCGAGAATGATTGACTGAGAACGTGGAGAATGGCGTCTTTTACTTTTCCATGTTTCAGGAATGTGGCCTTTGGTGCCTTGCTCGAAATGGGTGCGGACTTTTTCGGGAACGCGGCCCAAAATCTCATACTGTTCCAGAATAGCATTGGCTTCTTGAAAAGTGGTGGGATCTGGAACGGTTGGGCCTGAACCGATGGTGGCCAAATCGTCTCCCATGACGTCGGACATGATCACGGTCAATATTTTGGCTGAAGTGGCTTGAACTAATTGGCCACCTTTTATCGCAGATAGATGTTTCCGCACAGTGTTCAGTTCATGAATGTTTGCCCCAGCGCGCATGAGCATGTTGGTCGTGCGGTGTTTATCTGTCAGGGTGAGGCCTGGAGCGGGTGCGCAGAGAAGACTGGAAGACCCTCCAGAAAGTAGGACGATCAGCAGATCCTGTTTGGTGAGTGATCGCACATATTTGAGTATCTGTTTGGTGGCTCGGACGCCGCGTGCATCAGGGAGCGGGTGGTTGGCTTCGACGATCTGAACGTGTTGAGTAGGTGTTCCGTATCCATCTTTGACGATGATCATCCCGCCTTCTAAATATCTTCCGAGAATTCGTTCAAGCGTTTGGGCCATAAGGGCCGAAGCTTTTCCGGCTCCCACACAGACGATCCGCTGATATTGCGAAAGGTCATACTGGATGTTGTTGACGAAAAGTTGATGATTTTTCCTGATGATGGATTGTTTTATCGCCTTAGCGGGGTCAGCAGCATCCAAGCTACTCTGGATAAGGGCTTTCAGGATACCTTTGATTCGTGTATTCGAGGTGTGGATGAGCATCAGGTGTTACCGTATGAATTCCGTCTTGGGAAATCAGATTTCAGGAGATAGCACGTTTAGTGTGTGTTGGAGTCAGAAATTTCGGAAGTTTCAGTGCCGGGGAAGGAGGCTTCAGGTGATGGTGCAGGCATGATACTCAAACGTTGGTGCAAGATGGTGCTGAGCCCTATCAGTGAATACGGTTTCGTAATGACTCCTTGAAATCCATAGGTGTGAAAATTGGACATAATCGGATCGTTCGAATAGCCGCTGGAGGCAAAGGCCACGATCTGAGGGTCAATGTCTCGTAAGCGGCGAATGGTGTCTTTACCTCCCAGGCTTCCAGGAACCGTTAAGTCAAGGATGACGGCAGAAAAAGGGGTATTCTCGTCCTTGGCCTGTTGAAAAAGGGAGATGGCTTCTTGGCCATCTTTTGCGGACACACATTGATAGCCACAGTGAGAGAGCATTTCTTTGGCTAGTTGGCGAATTGGTTCTTCATCATCCATGACGAGAATCGTTCCCCGTCCATGGTGAAGAGGAAGGGCATCAAGCTTGAGGGGTTTGGCGCCGCTCGCACAAGCCTGAAAAAATAGTGAAAACGTGGTGCCCACATTCGGTTGGGATTCAACAGAAATGTGCCCGCCGTGCTTTTGCATAATGGCATAGGTTGAAGCAAGTCCCAGCCCTTGCCCCTCAGGTTTGGTAGAAAAATATGGGTCAAATATTTTGTCGAGTTGTTCTTTGGCAATGCCAATGCCCTGGTCGGAAAACGCGAGATGGATATATGGACCTGGAGGGAGTGGGATGATGAAGGAATCCGATGGTTTGTTGATCCACATGTTATTAGCTTGGATTACCAGCGTCCCCCCATCTGGCATCGCTTGGACAGCATTAATAATAATGTTGTGAATGACCTGGCTTATTTGCCCAGGGTCCGCTTCGATCGGCCATAAATCCATAGGGAGATGGCGGTGGCTCAAAACAGAAGACCCAGAAAGGGCAAATCCTGAGGATTCGACAATGAGGTCCTTCAGTGAAATCAGGTGTTTAATCGGATCTCCGCCTTTGGCGAATGCCAACAGTTGCTGGGTTAAGTCTTTTGCCCTCCATGCGGCATGTTCGGCTCGTGTGAGGTATGTTTCTCCGAGAGGCGAAAATTTCATAATATGTTGTGTCAGCGTAATATTTCCTAAAATACTAGTGAGGAGATTGTTGAAATCGTGGGCGATTCCCCCTGCGAGAGTCCCGATGGCATCCATTTTCTGAGATCGCAACAGTTGAGTTTCTAGTTGTTGTTTCTCCCTATCCATTTTTCGACGTTCAGTAATGTCTCGAGTCACTCCCGCGAATCCCAGAGGATGCCCATCTTTGTCCAATAGCAAGCTGGCTCGTACTTCCGCCCAGACGGTGCTTCCATCCTTACATGAATGTTCGAGCTCTGAAAGAAGGGAAGAGTTCTGTGGGCTAGATTTATTGATTAAGCGGTCCAGCTCTTGGCGCATGAATGATGTGGCTTTTTCTAATGACGAGGGGGTCAAGCATTGTTCCAAGGGCATCGCCATCACTTCTTCAGCAGAATATCCACGCAATTCTTTAACCGAAGGACTGACGTAAGAAAATCGACTGCCATCCGGCTCCATCATCCAAATGACATCCGAGATATGTTCGGTGACGAACCGGTATCGGGATTCAGATGTTTGTAGGGCTGTCGTTCGGGCCTCAACAAGCGATTCAAGATGCTCTTGGTGCTTTCGTAATTCCTCTTCGACGTGGGCCCGATGGGCAACTTCCTTGCTAAGGGAAGTATTGAGTGCCTGCGCACGGTCACGAGCTTGTGTGACGTTCATAATCAACGTCGAGTTTTCCTGATGTAAGGTCAGGGATTCCATAATCATCGTGTGGTTGCGTTTGGCTGTCATGGTCATGATGGTGACGAAGAGGAGCCCCATGGCCCCCATGCCAACATGCAAGGAGTCTCCCCTGGAAAAAAAAGAAGGGTTAACGGTGTGGCAGCGGGGAGAGAAAATGCGAGAAAGGAAGGAAAATGCGAAGCATACAGGGCTGTGGCTCCGGCAACCATTCCTCCTAACACAAAGGTCAAAAAAACTTCATGTCCAATAGAAGTAGAGGGGTACAAAAAGATTCCCCCGATGCCCCAAATACAGCCGGATGCGAAGTTCCCTGCCATGAACCAATTGACCCACTGACCTACTTTGGCCTCGTGCTGAGTTTCTTGGCGGAAACGATACAGTAAAAATGACCATAGCCCATTGATGATGAGGAGACCGATGCACCATAACGCGATGAAATGTTGAGGGATGATTGTCCATAAAAGGGCAACAAGAATGCCCCCATTAATGAGAGAGCCTAAAATGCCATAGGGTGCAAGAGAGTAGAGCTGATGAATCTGTTGACTATAGAGAATTTTTAAGGATTGATCTGTTGGGGTGATAACAGAAGTCAATTCCCGAGAAGTAGGATCAGGAGTTGTAGGGTGGTTTTGAGAGTGAGGCATAGGAGACCAAGTTGAATGTTCTCTCCCCTTTGATGGGAAGAATCCTGAGGGTTAGCTGAGGGGGGAGAACTGGCGATGCCTAGAGTTCCTGAGATAGCCTGCCCATTTTGACTATTATTGTCAAATAAGGCAGGAGGCTTGGGTTTTGGTTGAAAATGACCATAAAAACCCTGAAACAAAGATGCTGCAACCGGTGCTGAAAAAAAGTCCCATGAATAGTATAGGCTCATGAACTCTCTGAAGCTTTTACAGAACACGATTTCGGATTGCACTCTTTGTCCGCGGTTGACGACGTATCGCCGTGAGGTGGCAAAGGAAAAGGTGAAACGCTTCAAAGACTGGGAGTATTGGGGCCGCCCGATTCCTGGGTTTGGTGATCCTCAAGCCCAGTTGTATGTTCTAGGGTTGGCTCCAGCAGCTCATGGGGGGAATCGCACAGGACGAGTATTTACGGGAGATCGAAGCGGGGATTGGTTGTATGAGGCCTTGCATGCCTTTGGTTTTGCTAATCAGCCGGAGTCTGTCCATCGGGACGATGGCCTGTCCCTTCAGAACTGCTATGTTGCGGCTGCTGTGCGGTGCGCGCCACCGGCCAATAAACCCACGAAAGAGGAATTTGAAGCCTGCCGCCCGTTTGTTCTAGAAGAACTTCGGTTATTAAAGAATATGCAAGTGGTTGTGGCGCTCGGAAAAATTGCATTTGAAGAATATCTTCGAAGTTGTCAGATGGCAGGGCAGGCGATCCCTTCTCCGCGCCAGAAATTTTCCCATGGAGCTGAATATCTCTTGCCTTGGCAAGTCACCCTTTTGGGATCGTATCATCCGAGTCAGCAAAATACCTTTACTCGAAGGTTGACCCGCCCCATGTTCCATCGAGTCTTTAATCGAGCGACGAAACTTGTTGGGAAGCGATAGACCGACGTGTGTGGGATTCGGGCTCAGGTTATTTCTTGGAATCGTTTCTAACTTCCCAATCAGCAAGAAATTTTTTTAAACCAATGTCGGTCAGCGGATGTTTCACGAGTTGTTGAAACACACTATAGGGCATCGTGCAAATATGCCCACCCAGGAGAGCGGCATCAACGACATGCTGAAGATGGCGAACGCTGGCGACAAGGACTTGAGTGGGAAAATCATAATTTTCATAGATAGTCAAGATTTGTTCGATGAGGTCCATGCCGTCGGAGCTTATGTCATCCAGGCGTCCGATAAAGGGAGAGACGCACCAGGCACCGGATTTAGCGGCCAAAAGTGCTTGAGTAGCTGAGAAACAGAGAGTAACGTTGACGCGGATGCCTTCATTAGACATCTGCTTCGTCGCTTTGAGTCCTTCCGGGATGAGCGGAACTTTCACGACGATATTTTTATGAATTTTCGCGAGCTCACGCCCTTCCTTCACCATGGCTTCGGCTTCGACACTCACGACCTCGGCACTAATTGGCCCATCTATGAGGCTGCAAATTTCCAAGAGTAGGTCTTTAAATTCTCGGCCTTCTTTTGAGACCAGAGAGGGATTTGTCGTGATCCCATCGACCATCCCATAGCTGGCGGCTTCACGAATTTCGTTCACGTTTCCGGTATCCAAATACAGTTTCATGACGGTCTCCTTGGGTAGAGGAAAATTCACCTTCTGGAAGCGCTGCACTCATTGTAATCAACCACCAGGTCTTGGACAAATGGACATGGAATGCTAGGGATGAAAATTTCATCGTTTGACTGATCGAGCCACGAGGGCTAGAATTTTTGAGGACTTAAGGAAGTGTCAGGGCGGGTTGATCTTGAAAAAAGGAGGCGAATGTGATTCGACTATATGTCATACTAGGGATGCTAGGATTGGTCTGTGCCGGTTGTGGGGGCAATCCGTATTTGGATGCGTCACTCGATCCGGCTAAATTCGAAGGGAAAGACCAGGCGTGGTTTGAAGAAAATTGGGGAAAGCCCAGTGCTAAATCTTCAAAATTTTTTGGCGGAGAAAGTTGGATCTATTCCCGCATTGCCGGTGGGGAAACGCATTTTCCGTTTTTTAATTTCTCCCCGAATCAATGCCAAATTACGTTGAATTTTGATAAAGAGGAAATGCTTGATGACTACCAATATACCGATTGTTAGGCCATGCACTTTGAGGCCGTGTGAGAGTCCCTGAAAATCGTGCTATTCCATGGTCTTTTCGTTCCTCTATGAGGCGATGATTTCAATTTAAGTTGATGGCTGTTTGACAAGGAAGTCATAGTGCAACGCCGAATCCTCGTATGCCAGACGCCAGACGATCTCTTTGAAGCAGCAGCTCAATTCGTTGTACAGTCTTTATCCTTCCGCCCAGATAGTGGCAAATCCTATTCGGTCGCCCTTTCGGGCGGCTCGACTCCTCAACGATTGTTTGCACGATTAGCCACTGATCCTTACCGGGCGCAAGTCAATTGGTCCTGTATCCGTATTTTCTGGGGAGACGAACGTGAGGTTCCTCCTGATCATGCTGAAAGTAATTTTCGCATGGCTAAGGAAAATTTATTGGATCGCGTTCCGATTCCACCTGATCAGGTATTTCGCATGGAAGGGGAGCTCCCGGCGCAGGAGGCAGCCGTCCGATATGAAAAAGTGCTACAATGCGCGTTCTCTCATAAGAATAAAGAAGGCGTCCCTCGCTTTGACCTAATCTTATTGGGAATGGGGTCTGATGGTCATACGGCCTCATTATTTCCAGAGACACCAGTTCTTGACGAGACCAAACAATGGGTAGCGGCACCGTGGGTGGAAAAATTTCACACGCACCGTATCACGCTCACTCCGCCAGTCTTCAATGCGGCCCAACGTGTTTTGTTTGTGGTAGGTGGTTCGGACAAGGATATGGCTGCGGAAGCCGTGTTAGAAGGGCCGTTCAACCCCGATCGGTATCCAGCTCAAATCGTGAATCCAGTTCAAGGAGAGGTCGTCTGGCTGTTGGATCGTGAAGCAGCGAGTCGATTGAAGAAAGCCTCGTTCACGGAATGGACAAGCGACATTGGGAAGGTGATGTGATGAACTTTCCGAAAGCTCCTACTGCGTTTGTCCAAGCCCTCCATACACAACCCGTTTGCTGTGAAAATCCGGATTGTGCCTGTTCTGTGGAGGTTACGGATATCTCCCAGCGGGTTGATCAGGTCAAAAGCTTTCGATTGAAGTGTGGTTCATGCCATTGGGACAAGACGATTTCGGGTTGTCTGCAGGTGGACCCGCCATGGGATGAAGGCTCGTTAATGGAAATTACCGAAGAGCATTTACTGCATGTGGAGCCCGTGTGTCCATACGACCAGGCGCCATTACATTTTCACTCCTTACCCAATCCACGCCGTCGAGCTCGCTACCGGATTACCTGTTATTATTGTGGGCGACAAGAAGAACTGGATTGGCCACCAGAAGAGGCAAAACGGTAACGCGCAATGTATTCGTGAATGCTCCTGTGTGTGACTCCCTCGAATCCCTTACTCCAAACCATCCATCTTCGTACCCGAGAATTCTACACCCTACCGCAGTATGAAAAAAATCAAGAAAAAAAAGGCAAGTTCTCAGACGTTGCCGGCGTTCCTCATTGGCTGGACGCATGGGGAGGCGCCGCCTCCCGGGTATCTTGCGGCTTGGTTTGATCAACAGTATGGGGGACCGTTACAAATTCGGTTTCTCTCGACGAATGGCCACCAAAATTTTGAAGCTGCACATACCAACTGGAAGGCTCAGGTGCAATTGGCGCCCTCAGCTGAGATTGTTAAGCCGTGGCAAGAGCGCTTGCAGTGGGAGCATCGTCATCTGGCGCAATTGGTGGCTTCGCCAAAAATCCAGCCTGATCGACAGGACGAAGTGCTTCATGTTGCGCGAGTAGCCCGCGGGCTCACGCTGTTGTTGGATGGGACTACGTATGATGTGGCCACAGGGGTCTATCGCAACCCGTCAGATTGGACAGATCGAGACTTAGCCGTATTTCAAATCGATGATCATGTGCAGGTCGAACAACATGAACAGATGCCGCACATGCGGATGTGGTTGCATACTCGAGGACTCACGAAGTTTGGATTAGATGAAGTTGAGAGCTTTCAACCCATTGGGTTATCAGGAAAAGAAAGGGAATCCATGCTCTACGAGGTTGCCAGTCAACTAATGGTTCACGGGAAAAATCCAAAGGTTGGAGAGCATATCCCCTTTGGCGGAGAAGGGCAGCAGGTCGAAGTGGTTCGCCACCGGACGGATCCCCTGTATGGGATCCCCTTAGCCTTTCGAGAAGTTCGAATAACCTAAGGATCTAGATGGGAATGAAGGATAAAAGTAGGAGTTGTTATCGAGGAGCGGCAACGACCGTAATTCTGGTTTTGGCGCCTGGTACTAAATGTTGATCACAAGGTTTCAAGTCCGTATCGATGGCAATGTGCGGGGTATAGCCGGGACGGCTCATGAGCTGCTTTGTCAACGCTTCACCGGAATGTATTGGTCTGGGCATTCGGTAGATATAGATTAACCCATGGTCTTCCGTTTGATGCCAGCCCCGACCTAAAGTTTTTTTGTAAAAGGCAATAATTGCTTGAGGGGAGTCTGAGCTAAGAAGTATCGCAGAGGGAAAGGTTTGATAGTTTTTCCCTTCGATCTTAGCGGTACCGCTAGGAATTGCGCTGGCCAGCTTCGCCTGAGGATAGGCCGGAACCAAAAAAAAGTCGGCTGAAGGAGTCCAATTTTTGAGAAATGATTCCTGTAATGTCGTCAATTGGCATTGTGCATTCTGGCGGACGGCCGAAAAATCAGCGAGGGGCGCGTAGGAGCTGGCATATGCTAGGCCTGGTAAAAATAGAAGCCATAGTACGAGATGGAAACAAAATTTCTTCAAGAAAATACTCCTTGCCCTGTATGGGAGAACTGATTCCAATCTAGAGGGTATCTTCGCGAAAGTCCGCCGGGCAGTCAACTAAGGGGATGTGTGAAAATTCATGAGATCGTTGGCGTCTTTCCCGGATTTTTATTGATCACATTCATGGCTAACGCGATCATTGAGCCTACATCTGAGACGGAGGCGGGGAGGACTAGCGTATTGCTGGCTTTGGCCAATTCCCCAAATTCCCCGATATATTGTTCAGCCACCCGAAGTTGGACGGCCTCGTAGCCGCCTGGGTCTTGAATGGCTTCTGCCACTTTCCGAATCCCTTCCGAAGTGGCAGTGGCAATAGCCAAAATCGCGTTGGCTTCACCTTCTGCTTCATTGATTTGTTGTTGCCGTTTGGCTTCAGAGGCTTTAATGACCTGTTGTTTTTCTCCCTCAGCTTCGTTAATCGCAGCGTCCCGTTGACCCTCTGAGGTTAGGACGACCGCCCGTTTTTCCCGTTCCGCCCGCATTTGTTTTTCCATAGCGTTGACCACGTCCACGGGGGGGTTAATATTTTTAATTTCATAACGCATCACCTTGACTCCCCACGGCGATGAGGCTTTGTCTAATTCGTTGACCACGGAAATATTAATCGTTGATCGTTCCTCGAAGGTTCGGTCCAGATCAATTTTTCCAATTTCGCTCCGCAACGTGGTTTGGGCGAGTTGAGAAATCGCGAATCGAAAATCCGTAATGCCATAGGAAGCACGTTCGGCATCCAGAACTTTGATGTAGAGCACGCCATCAACACCCACCTGTACATTGTCTCGCGTGATACAAATTTGTTCCGGGACATCAAGGGCGAGTTCCTTCAAAGAATGTTTGTACCGAATGACATCGATGAATGGGACTAAGATATGAAGTCCGGCATTGAGCGTCGAGGAATATTTCCCTAATCGTTCAACCACGTAGGCGCTTTGCTGGGGCACAACCACCGCCGTTTTTTTCAAGATGAGTAAGGCTAGGCCAACAAAAACAAGAGTGGCTAATAATTCACCTGACATGTCATTCCTCCTGTATGAACGATTCGGCTTGAACCCATAGTGTCAGGCCATCCACCCGCACGATTTTCGCTAGGGTATTCTTTTCAAGGATACTTTCTCCGGAATTGCGTGCGTTCCAGGTGGACCCACGAAGTTCCACTTTCCCTAGAGCCTGGGGCTCAAGAGGCTCAAGCACCGTGGCAATCTCTCCCACCATGGAATCCACAACGGGCTCGTCTTTTCCATTCAGGCTCGTTTTGTTCCACAAAGATTTTTTCATAACAAGGAGAGATATAATGCCGAGAATGGCAAA
>JAJDBR010000050.1 GCA_029261275.1 Nitrospirales bacterium | reverse complement strand
TCCAATAACCGGCGCACCAAATACGACATGCCGGGAATGAGCTCTCCAATCGGGGTGTAAACTCTAAAACGGAATCCTTGTTCGACGACCGACTCTCGCAACGGTTCAGCCATCCCATACAACATTTGATATTCACACGTTTCGTGCGGCAAATGGAGATGCGAACTTAAGGTCTGAACATAGGCAAGGGTCGGAATATGGTGAGAGCCAAACGCCGGTCGAATGAAAGAATGATGCTCCAAGATGGTTTTCGCCAAGGCTTCATAGTTGGCATCGGTCTCCTGTTTGTTGAGGTAGACGGGAATGGGCCACCCTCGTTGTCGATAGCGAATGACTTCTGAATCCCAATACGCTCCTTTGACTAAACGAATACCAAAGGGGACTTCTCGTGTTTTGCCCCAATCCAACAGCGTATCCAGCGTTTGCGCGGAATGTGTGAGGTAAGCTTGGAGAGCAATGCTGGCATGAGGATAGTCTTGGAACTGAGGCTCTGAAAACAGCCGGATGAATACATAAACAATAAGCGGGCCTAATTCGGCCTGTTCCATATCAAAAGTAACCGCCCCCGGAAGGGTTTGGGCTTTCTCAATAATAGAACGCAAGCGAGGTGCGATGCCTTCGTAACTGGTTTGGAAGTCAATGGGATCCAATTGAGAGTACAGGGCCGAGAGTTTGATGGAGAGTTGGATGCGAGGGAGCGGGCCCAGGTGGTCTTTTTCTAAAAGGGGTTGCGGATCCCATGCCAATGTTGTCTGTTCAAGATACGTCAATGTTTGAAGGCAGCGGTCATGATAGCGGTCGGCTTCGGTTTCACTCACCGTGGCTTCTCCTAGCAAATCGATCGAGCAGGCACAACGATGGTTCCATAAATGGGTGAGGGTGGGGAGGGCATGTTCAACGGATTGCCCGGCCATAAACGTATAGGCCATTTTCAGAAATTGGTATCTCAAAGCCCGCGTTCCGACTCGGGCCATCATAGGGTTTCTCAACCCGCGTGTCAGAAGCCAGCGTAGGGCAACCGGGAGTGAGCGCACATCATGAAAATACTCGTGCAGAAGACGGACAAATTGTTCATCGGTGTGCAGGGCGGGGAGGACATCAATAAAACGAAATAATTGCACCTTGAATTGGGCATCGCGGGTTCCCCAATCCAGGAGAAGACGCGTCCACCAGCGATGATCCCACATATTGGGAGTATGGTCATGGGATTGTTTGGCAAGAGCTTGCTCGGCCTGCCGAATCGATAGGACTAAAAGGTCATGAGAGGCCATAAGCCACTTTCCCTTTCTTCTCTATTGTACACCTTTTCGGCTAATCAGGAAGGTGAATCAAGCTAAAAACAAAAGGAGATGAACAGCCTCAAAGCCCTTGTGGAAAATGCGCCCTGTGACGCGTCGAGGGTGATGCGGACTTACACTTTACTTTTGGCAATTATCCCCTTTAAGCAAGTATTATGTAGTTACAATTAGGTTAGGGGAATAACCCAAGATTGGGAGATTGAGGTTTGCAAATTACCAAATTGTACTTTCCTGCAACATTGCCGCTAAGAGGGATTAAGGCCCTTCTTCCTCTGGGTTGATTGTCATTTTGGTCAAAGGTCTGTAGTTCGTCGTAACTAAAAAAAATACCTGTTGCTAAATGTATAGCGTCTGGCGTATCTACGGTACGGAGTGGATCACCGGCTAATTTTAAACTTTGGTAATGATTTCGTATCTCATGAACTAATTCCATGATTCTATTGGTTGGTACAGCCTCAGCCACATTGCTACACTTCATAAAGTTTAAGAATTTGTCTTTCTGTGCTTGAGCAAGCGTGCACTCCAAAATTTCACTTCGTATAATATTTGATGCCACAAGCGTAGCTCGCTTATTACTTATTTCATTAGCCCAATGGTAAACCCCATCCATTTCATTATTGCTCCGTGTTTCTTCCGTTAACCAAGCAATAAAAATGCAGGAATCCCAATAAATTTTGGGCACTCTTTTACTTCCACTCAACCCGAATATTCCTTATAAATTCTTCAGAGGAAACGCCCTGGGTAGCATTCGGGGCTATTCCACGCAAGTCGTCTAGGGTTGGCAATTCCTCATCAGGTGGATAAACCTCAATGTCGAACACTACTACTTCATATGGGAAGCGCTCCCTAGCTTTGTATTTCAGCTTCCCATATATGTTTACATGGCGATTGATAGAGTTAATGGCTTGATCCATCAGATGCTTCGGAAAATGGCAAATTACTTTTCTTGGCCCAATTTTCGGATAAATTCTGAAAGAATTTGTTCCAGCATGAATATTTATTTCTTCAAGCATCCCAGATATTGACCCTTCTTCATCCATTGCCTCTTCCGCCAACACGGCATCTAGGTAATGCATCGTCGAGGCCGACAATTGAAGCGATTGTTCCTGGTAGAGCACAGTAAGATCAGAAACTTTTTGTTTTCCCAATGGCAAGACGACATTCCTGAATGATTCCAACAGTGATCTTTCAATATATTGCGGTACCTGTTTAGTGTGCTCAATTGCCGAAAACTCATTGAAAAAAGTAGAGAGAATTGTAGAGCTTTGATCGGCCATATTTTGAACTGGGTGCGCTCTAATGGCTACAAATGCTGGGCTAGAGTGTCGTAGGTCGATTACCTGGTAATAGGTAGAGGCAAAATCAACCTTAGAGAGATGAGAGTCTGTTTGGTGAAGGGCTTGTAAAAAAAAAGTTAATTGCCTAATGAACTCATCAAGCGTGACATGCTGGTCCTCTTCAGGTTTTCCAGTTATGTAAAAAGCTATTTCATTGGGTTGCATTGATCTCTCAGCCTCCGCATGATAGGTTATGCCTAGACTAGGCGCTCACATATGGGGGTATGAGAGCGAAGAGCAGAAAGATTTATGAAGCAAAAATCACTAAAGCGTGATGAGAAAAAACGCGGGTCAAAAGAATCATCAAAGCCTTTGACCCGCAAGGATTTCTTTTCGGTCCTTAGCAAAGTCACACAGCCTTTGCCGGGTCCGCAACCCTCGAAACAATCTCGTTAAACATCCCTGCCGGATTTTCTCTTCGATTATACCTAAAAGCATACTCATCAAGGTAGTTCTGTAGATACTTATCACTCACCGAATGGTAAACCCCGTTAATCCCTCGTTTTACTAGGCTCCAAAAGCCTTCAATGCTGTTGGTATGGATTTCTCCCATCACATAGACCTTTGAGGCGTGGTGAATTCGCTTATGGTCATACCCCATCTTACTGAGTTTATTGTAGCTGGGAAGCTCATCAGTATAGACAATACTCTTCGGTAAAACCCTCTCCGTAACAAATGGGAGCAAAGTCGCCGCTTTTACATCGGAAACCTTTTTAGCCACAACTTTACCTTTGCGTTGGACGGCACCAACTACAATAGATTTGCCCGCTGCTCCGCGTCCTCGTTTACCAGGGCGCTTCCCTCCAATATAGGTTTCATCTACCTCGACTGATGATCCCTCCAATTGGCAATCTTCTCCAAGCATCGAGCGGATTTGCTTGTACATTCTCCATGCTGTTTTATAGGTCACCCCGATCTCTCTTTCTATCTGTTTGGCCGAAACCCCACAACGAGTGGAGGCCATCAGGTACATGGCATAAAACCAATCACGGAGAGAAGTTGAAGACTTTTGAAGGATGGTGCCTGCTAGTGGGGACACATGAGTGCCGCAAAATTGGCAGGCATACTTAGGTCGAGTTTGAATTCGATGATGCTTAGTAATTCTATTGCACTTCTTGCAATGAATCCCATTTGGCCAGCGAGCATTTTTTAACCATTCCAAGCAAGCCGCATCATCTGGAAAATCTTTGGTGAATTGTTTGAGCGTGTAAGTCTTCATAGCTGCCTCCATGACTTACACTAATAGCATATACGTTACTTGCCGTAAAGGTATAATTGCCAAATATTTTAGCTAATGAAATGAGCCCATATCAATAATGGAAAGTGACTTTGAGGAGAATGACTGGTCCGTTACTTTCGGTGTTGTCTCCAATAACCTTTTCCTTGCATTGCCTTTAATATTTCAGAAATTTTACACATCCTGCATCTGGTTCTGTCGCAAGAATCGTTTTTGAGGTCAAAAATGAGGAAATACTCTGTGCTACCAAAACAATAATTGCTCATTTTACAGGGATTTTCTCATCGACATTGAAATGAACATTCATTTCGTTGCACCCCTTTTTACTATTTGGGACAGAACCCCAATTGAGATCTGATACGGTTCAGACTTAACCAAAAAACAGCAGTTGGATGACGAATGAGTGCCATTCCTGCTAAACCAGTAGATTATTGAGGACGAAGAGGAACTAACAACCGTACCATTACCAAAAAAGAAGGAAGATTCACATGCATCAACATTTTCCCTATCGATGTATTTCTATCGTCGTCATTTTCAGTCTGTCTATTTTGGGATGGCTTGGGGCAACGGCCCAAGCGCAAGAGTCCGGTTCTCTTAAAGGCGTCGCGGTCTTTGAGGGTGAAGGCATGCTCTTTCAATTAGAAGACCAAAATGCCTATTTCGTTGGTGGATACGTTGGGGTCATGGTTGTCGGCAATGACAAGGAAGCGTTAAATGCTGCCACGATGGTGTGCCCTGCCACGATGGAAATAAATTTAGAAACGCTGGTTCAATCCGGACATGGACGATGCGTCCTCACGGATAAAGATGACAATAAAGTGTATGCAAAATGGACGTGTTCTGGAACTCCGACCCATTGCAAAGGCGCCTTTACCTTCACCGGGGGAACCGGAAAGTTCGAAGGCATTTGGGGCATCAATGAGTTTTTTGTCAAAACGGATGTGTTGGCCTTTCAACAAACCGGGGAACCGGGTTTGGTCAAAAGGGCCGCTGCCGGGGAAGCCGTATGGCCGGAAATCACGTACCAACTGCCCTCGAAGTAAAGGGCATCGTTGGACCGATCCAGACTTCGTTTCCAAGGAACAGGGATTCTATTATGCTCGTGTGATAGAAATTCCTACGCCACGTTGGATTGTCTACGACGCCTTTCGCTATGGGGTCGAGATCCCGAACGAGGCCAAGACCATTCATCAAGAACGCGCCTATACCTCGCCCATTTGGTATATGCCATAAACCGTAGCATTCGTAATTTATTAAGCAGGTGGGAGCAGGAATTCTCTTTTCTAGAGAATACTCGGGAGATAAATCAAGCTATTGGAGTATGGCATGAACCCTGTCTCAATCTGAATTCTAGAGAGGGGGCTTCATGCTCTGCTTCGAGCTTAACCAACCAGTCCACGAAATGGGAGGAAGTTCATACTGGTCTATCCCCGAAATTGTGGGCACATCTGAAAAGCACGATACTGCGCTAGGAAGTGTGTTGGTGAATGCAATCTCTCAATATTTTCATTCGGTAAAAGCGAAAATTGAAAAGACGCTCTGGAAGAAACGGTAGATCCGCTTTAGGTCCAGGCTGTGTGAAAACTCCGTATAAAATTTTGATCTAAAATTTTTTCCTTCGAGGATCGCCGATATTCCACGATCTCTGCCTAAGGAAGGGGTCAGGGACCCCCTGAATCTAGGAAATTTCGAGTTTTCACACAGCC
>JAJDBR010000049.1 GCA_029261275.1 Nitrospirales bacterium | reverse complement strand
AGTGGCATCAGGAGCGTATGGCCTTTTCATTGAGGAGGACATTCTTTTCATAATTACTACAGAGTATCGGACATGGAAGCGGAGAGAAACAAGTGGAAGAGGAGTGTTGGGGGCCGAAGGTACATCCTCGAGACACAGCAGGCATTAAGTTTTTGGCCATTCAGTCTCAAGAAGTTGTGGCTGAGAATATAATGTCCCCCTTGCGGAATCCTCCCGATACTCAAAACGAGAATTGTTTCGCACTTTCCAAATCAGCTAGCATCATAACTTGGCCAATCAGCACGCTTACCGCAGACTTGTTTGCAAGGAGGGGAAAATGGCACATCATCCTTCAAGGATCCACGCACGTGGTTCCATTCTTTTTTTTCTGACCCGTTTGACGGTGACATCAACATGTCTAGGTCAAGCCTGCATGGTGGCGAGCGTTGTCACGTGTTTGGCAATTGGGTATCCAGCCGAACCAGCATTGGGAACTCCCACGGCAGACGAGGTCCTGAAGGCTCTTCCTCTTTCGGATTCCCAAAAACACAAGGTGCTCAAGGGGGAAGTGATCAAGTGGACGACCACGGAAGCCAGCGAGCGGGAATTGGCTCTCGGAATTGCCATGCTCATGAAGACTCCTCCCCAGAAAGCCTCTCAACTATTCCGAGGAGCTGAGGGATACAAGCTCATTGATTCCATCACTGACCATGGCAGTATTTCCGGAAAAGGCATGGACGCTGATTTTGCTAACTTAGTCTTAGAACCAAACGGAGAGAAAGAGGCCGGGCGGTATCTCGATGCTAAACCCGGTGAGAATTTCAATCTGGACAAACAGGAAATTTCAGCTTTTCAAGCACTCAAAGCGCAGTCCAAAGGTGGTGGTGCGAACAAAAAATCCGTGGAAGCCCTCGTGAGAAAAAACTTCCTTGCACGTCTTCAAGCCTACCAAGCCAAAGGATTAGCCGGGGTGAGTCCCTACGAGCGAGGGACCAACGAAGCGCGCTCGTCAAATCAGGAAATCCGTTTATCCGTGGCTGCCAATAAAATTTTGGAGACACTCTACCCGAAATTCAACGAGGTCCTTCACCACTATCCAAACGCGGATATGACGGGAATTGAGGAATCATTTGTCTGGTTTAATCTCCAACTCTTTAGTCGTCCGTTGCTCGTCCTGACTCACCGTATGCTTTACAAGGATGGGGAGACGTATCTCGCCTCTGATCGCCATTTCTATGCGAGCCATGAATACAATAGTTTACAGGCTGTTGGAGGCACGTGGCCCAAGGATGGGGGTTCGTTGGTGGTCTATCTCTACCGGGTCTCAACTGATCAGGTGGGAGGATTTGGATCGTCAGCTAAGCATCCCATATCTCGGGCCTTGATGGGTCCCTATGTCATAGAGTTATTCGAAAAAATTCGTGATCAATAATGGACGCCAAAGGATGGCTCTGGTACCGCCATTTCATAAAAATTGGCTGTTGTGTTCAATAGGGAATCAAATAGGCGGGTCTGATTGATCTACAAGCTTGATGCAAAGAGACATCTGTATCCTTTCATCGTGAAAGAAAAGGAGCGGAAATTATGAAGATAAGAAATGTATTGATGGCGGTCCTGGCCCTGCTGATGGTGGGAATGTTCCTCGTGACATCTGCTGGGGCTACAGAGCCTGAGGGCAGTGCCGACGCAGAACTAGCTAAGAAGACACAAAATCCAGTGGCGGACCTCATTAGCATCCCCTTTCAAAACAATATGAATTTCGGTCTGGATCCCAATCATCGCATGCAAAACGTCCTAAACATTCAACCGGTAATTCCTCTAAATTTAACGGACGATTGGAATCTCATTACGCGGACGATTCTGCCTATTATCAAACAACCAGACCTCCGCACAACGAGTGACGATACGTGGGGAATCGGCGATCTCAATACGTCACTATTTTTCTCTCCGGCCAAAAGTGACGGTGTGATTTGGGGTGTGGGGCCCATCCTCCAATTCCCGACCGCCACCGACGAAGTGTTGGGTACCAGGAAATGGGCGGCTGGCCCGACAGGGGTGGGACTCATCATGGAAGGTCCATGGGTAGTTGGCTTACTCGCTAGCAACATATGGTCGTTTGCGGGGAATGACGATCGCAAAGATGTCAGTCAATTTTTGGCGCAATATTTTGTCAATTACAATTTGCCCGACGCCTGGTATCTGACTGCCGCCCCAGTGATTACGGCCAATTGGGAGGCTGTAGGGAAAGGGAATAAGTGGACTGTGCCTGTGGGGGGAGGTTTTGGGAAAATCTTTCGGATCGGAAAAATTCCTTTTAATGGAAGCATCGCAGCTTTTTCTAATGTGGTGAGACCGGATGGCGCGGCGGATTGGACGTTCCGGCTTCAATTGGCCTTGCTTCTTCCGAAATCGCTCTTTTCTAATTGAAAAAAGAATCCAATACTGCCAAAATGAGGCCGCATAGCTACAAATTCTCGATCTGTCAGAAGTGAGGAATGTCTCAGCTGCCATTCAATGATGATAGTGAGCATGGTGCTCATGCGGACCCTTTCGGTGTAGTTCAGGCAAAGCTCTGTAAAATGCTTGCCGGAGTATGCTGCCTCATGAATCACCACCGTTATCTTTTCTCACCCTTTGAGGGATTCAGGGTGAACTATATGGAGGTCTAACGATGAGTTGGAAGTTATTTGTAGGAATGCTTGGTCTGGTGATGTGGACTGGGGGATGTGCTGAGACCCTTCAAGTCAAAGACCAGGATATCAAAAGAGGGTTTCTGGAAAATGCGTATCCTTTGCTACAACCTGGCAAAGAAGGTGAAGGTAATCTGGTGTATCTGAATCCACAGGCCAAGTGGAAGAAGTACGATAAAATTTCCATTGATGCTGTTGCCGTATGGTTAGGCAAAGATTCCGATGCGACCGTTGAAGCTGATATCATTCCCCAGGAGGATGTTCGGGGCCTTGCCAATTCGTTTTACAAGAAACTTCATGAGCAGTTGAGTAAGGATTATACCATTGTCCCATCCTCAGGACCGGATGTGATGCGACTCTCTGTTGCGCTCACTGATGTTCAAAATGGGATGCCAATTTTGGATTCCGTGTCAACCATTGTGCCTCAAGCCCACCTCCTCTCCGGGGGTAAGAAGCTGGCCACCGGCACCCACGCTTTTGTTGGCCAAGCCAGCGTGGAGGTCAGACTTGCCGATTCGCAATCCGGGAAAATCTTGGGAGCAGGAATTGACCGTCGTGCAGGTGGAAAGACCCTTGGTAAGGGAACATGGTATTGGAGAGACGTTGAGAATGTTTTCGATTATTGGGCGGCCAAGATTCGTTGGCGGTTGTGTCAACAACGAGGTGGCAAGGACTGCCAAGCTCCGGCGGAGTGAAAGATCAACGAAAAGTAGACTGGCCAAGATACATACTAGTCCACTCGGACAAGTCCCAATCGCCCTGACCTCTGCGTCAGGGCGATTGTCCTTTGAGAGCTAAAAGGCCGCATTTTTTTGTTTTACCACCGAACTTCAATGCTTTTTGTGAATGTCTTCTAAGCATTCCCGCCGAAAGGTCTCATTGAAACAATCCTAGCTCCCATAGATTTTCCCGATGTGGTTCTCTCAAGGAAGACCTCCGAATTGATATGTGGACAGCAGGAGAAACGGGGGGGCAGGGAGAATTCATATCAAAAGAATCATAATGTTCCAGTTGTTTGTCCAAGTTACGGAGTCTATTTATGCCTATGGTAGCCAAAATCCTTCTTGCTCTAATTTTGTTAACGATGGTGGCTTGTGGAAAAACCCATCAATCCTCGAAGGTCGTCCCCTCAGGATTTCTTGATGATTATTCAATCCTTCAGAAGGGTTCAGGGGATCATGAAGCTCTTGGGCGGTACGTGAACCCCATTGCTGATTGGAAGAATTTCACCAAGGTGATGATTGATCCAGTCCAACTATGGGTGGGCCGGGGATCTTCCCTGAATAACCTCCCACTGGAAGAGCGCATTCAGTTAACCTCGCTTCTCTTTGGAAAAATTCAGGATGCCGTATTGGCCCATTATCGAATTGTTCGAGAGCCTGGGCCTCATGTCATGCGTATTAGTGTGGCACTGACAGAAGCCAGGATCTCAGATCCGGTATTAGATACGGACTCCAGTGTTCTTCCAAGAGACTATCTTTTTTCTGGAACCGAATCTCTCTCCACCGGCACCGGCACGTTTGTGGGTACCGCTAGCGTGGAAGCTAAAATTACCGATGCAGAGAATGGGATCCTGTTAGCAGCTGCTGTGGATCGTCGTGGAGGGGCACAAGCGTCGTTAGGATCGACGGCCAAATGGAATGACGTCGAAGAGTCATTCAAATTCTGGGCCAGCACTCTCCGGTATCGACTCTGCCAATGGCGTGGGGAACGAAGTTGTGTCGAACCCAAGGCATAGAATTTTGAAAACGAAAAGGAAGGTATTCTTTTTTTGCTCACAGGGCCACGCCAAAATCAGATCGTTCCGTTTGGTCAAACTCTGAGGCTTCTCTCTAGATTTACCTCAAAGCCGAATTACGCCTTTTCCCTATTCCGTTTTACGTAACACTTCTCTTAGCGGTTGCCCGATTGAACCAGATGGCGGTTTGGTGCCGAGGTAGGCAGCCAATGTGGGAGCAATATCCTCTGGGCCCACTAAGCGGGCCACTGTTTGATGAGAGATACCCGGGCCTGCAAATAGGATGGGAACATAGGTGTCATAAGTCCACGGGGACCCATGGATCGCGGCCATATGTTCCACGCCCAACTTCTCTGCTTCCTCCGTTGAATGAAACATCCAGTATTGCTTCTGGACCAGATGGATATGGCCTGAACGAGTAGGATGAAAGCTGCGGCGAATCATGTCTTGGATGGGGGCGTTGGCCACCCGCCCTGCCAAGAGATCACTGCGCGTTAACGCATAGGCAAGGCCGGGCAGCTTCATCACTTC
>JAJDBR010000048.1 GCA_029261275.1 Nitrospirales bacterium | reverse complement strand
GAGAAGATAATTATCAACTCCTTCACCCTATACATCCAAGTTGCGCACTTCGAGTGCATGTTTCTGAATGAAATTTCGACGGGGCTCGACTTCATCTCCCATTAAAATGGTAAAGATCTCATCAACGCCCGTCACGTCTTCTAATGTCACCTGGAGAAGACTGCGGGTTTCAGGATCCATCGTGGTATCCCACAATTGTCCAGGATTCATTTCTCCGAGACCCTTATACCGTTGAATAGACAAGCCCTTTTTCCCGGACTCCAGAATTTCTTTGACCAAGTCTGCACTGGTTGAATAGGTGGCTTCGACACCTTTCCGTTTCAAACGATAAGGGGGTCGCCCCAACCCTAAGACCGCAGGAGCCAGTTTTTGTAATTCTCGGAAATCAGCCGACCCAACCAGATCATGGTTCACAACATAGGTTTTGTGGTTTCCACTACCAGACAGACGACAGGAAATCTTATGGGTATCATGTTCTTCATCATGTTGAATTTCGAGGCTCACTGTTCCCTCAGAAAAGACGAGGCCGAGTACGCGCCTCGCTTCTTGGGTGAGAGCCTCTAATTCGTTTCGATCTTTTAACAAGTCTTTGGTCAACTGGCGAAAATCGACAAAGACTCGCAGAAGAGAAGGGTCCATATGTTTTCGAGCTAAACGGGTGAGGAGACTTTCAAAGCCCACAAGGTTTTGCAATATAGGGAGGAGGGCCTCCCGTGTGACAAATTCGTTACCGGCTGGAAAAAAGAGTTCCGCATCTTCCACGGCAAGATTTGAAAGATAGTCGTTCATCGCTCCCTCATCTTTCAAGTACTTTTCCCCTTTGCCTTTTTTCACTTTAAACAGAGGCGGCTGGGCAATATAGATATAGCCTCGTTCGAGGAGTTCTGGCATTTGGCGGAAAAAGAAGGTCAACAAGAGCGTGCGAATATGGCTACCATCTACATCGGCATCCGTCATGAGAATAATTTTGTGATACCGGGCACGATCAATATTAAACACATCTTTATCTTCTTTACCCTTTTCCGCATCCTCGCGTGGTCGTCCAATCCCAGTGCCAATGGCCATAATAAGCGTGCGAATTTCTTCGCTGGACAGCATTTTGTCGAATCGAGCTTTCTCCACATTCAGGATTTTGCCCTTGAGCGGCAAAATAGCTTGCGAACGACGATCCCTCCCTTGCTTAGCAGACCCACCCGCTGAATCGCCTTCAACAATATATAACTCACTTTTCGCAGGATCTTTCTCGGAGCAGTCGGCTAATTTCCCTGGGAGAGAACCGCCCTCCAAGGCACCTTTGCGACGGATGAGCTCTTTGGCTTTTCTTGCGGCTTCGCGAGCACGAGCCGCATCCACGGACTTCCCAACAATTTTTTTCGCGACAGAAGGGTTTTCTTCCAGATAAGTTCCCAGGGCTTCATTCACCGCAGATTCGACAATGCCCTTCACCTCACTATTACCGAGCTTCGCTTTCGTTTGTCCTTCAAACTGGGGGTTACGAATTTTGACACTGATGACAGCGGTTAAACCTTCACGAACATCTTCCCCACTGAGGGATTCCGTCTCTTTTTTAAATAAACCCGTTGAGGTGGCATAGCTGTTAATGGTTCGAGTTAGGGCCGATTTAAAACCAATGAGATGGGTACCCCCTTCACGGGTATTGATATTATTGGCAAAGGAAAACAAGTTTTCGGCATACCCTTGGTTGTATTGAAGGGCCACTTCCAAAATGAGGTCTGGCTTTTCCACTTCGACGACAATCGGAGTATGGAGAGGGGTCTTGGCTTCATTAAGATGTTCGACAAATGAGACAATACCGCCCACATAGCAAAACACTTGCTCCTTTTCTTTGTCCTTTCGTTCATCCTTGAGCGTAATTGCGAGGCCTTTATTGAGGAAGGCCAATTCTCGAAGTCGTTGAGCTAACACATCAAAACTGAATTCGACGGCTTCGAAAATCTGCGAGTCGGTCTTAAACACCACTTTTGTGCCACGTTTTTTGGTTTTACCGGTAATCGCTAAAGGACTACGGGGTTTCCCGCGGTCATATTCTTGCTCAAAGATTTCTCCATTCTGCCAAATTTCTAACTCCAACCATTCGGAAAGGCCGTTGACGACCGAAATCCCTACTCCATGCAAACCGCCCGAAACCTTGTAGGCGCCTTCTTCGAATTTACCACCCGCATGAAGGACTGTAAGGGCCACTTCTGCCGCTGATTTTTTCTGAGTGGAGTGCATACCAGTAGGAATGCCACGCCCATTGTCCGAGACCATGACACTTCCATCAACCTGCAACACGACTAGAATTTCATTTCCAAACCCAGCCATGTGTTCATCGACACTATTGTCCACCACTTCGTAAACCATATGGTGTAACCCATCAATTCCGGTGCTGCCAATGTACATGGCTGGACGTTTTTGAACGGCTTCCAACCCCTCCAACACACGGATTTGGTCGGCATCGTAATTCGTGTCGGATTGCGAAGAAACCTGGGAGCGGGCAGATTCTGGGCCTGGTGATTCTGATGATTCCATACAGCTTACAATGTGCGAATGTGGAGGAGATTGAAGGTCTTTTTGGTCAAATCTGCTATACCTTCACGGGCATCACAACGGCTTTGAACGAGGAGTTTCCCTGTTCTTGAATCAAACACGGACTTAAGGCTGTTTCCATTTGGAGAGACAACGACTCGGTTTCAATCACCGACAGCACATCAAGGAAATACCGAGCATTGAATCCGGCAGAGAAATTTTCCCCTTTATATGTCGCAGCAATTTCCTCCTCGGCTTCACCCAACTCAGGGCTTTTGGAGGATAAATGTACATGATCTGAATTGAAGGATAGCTTGACAGCATGCGCTTTATCTTTTGACAAAATGGCGACCCGGCGTAAGGCGCCCTCTAGCTCAGATTTGTTCACGGTGACTTTTTTCGAAGATTCTTTCGGGACAACTTGCTGATAATTGGGGTACGACCCCTCCATAATCCTTGAGGTTAAAACAAGGCCGCTTTTCCGAAGTATGAGCAAGTTTTTTGTAAATCCAAGAAGTGGTTCTTTGTCATCCTCTTCTAATAAACGCCGGATTTCTATGGCAGCTTTTTTGGGAATAATCACTTTAATTTCTGATGACGGAATAGCAGCCTGATCGGGAGTCACCTCGTGTTCAGCCCAACCCAATCGATGGCCATCTGTCCCTACTAAACGGATAGTCACTTTCTTTCCAGCAGGAATTAGAGTAATGAGTAAGCCATTGAGAACATAGCGCGTGTCTTTTTCACCAACGGCAAAGACGGTTTTCTTAAGCAACTGCAATAAACCCTGTGCGGGAATCGACAACAACCCGTCTCGTTCAATGGCTGGAAGTGCTGGGTAATCCTTGCTGGCCAGTCCTACCACACGAAATTGACTCTTTCCAGCCTTAACGGTGACCCAATTGTTTTCCTGTACCTCAATTTCAATTTCGGAATGTCGAACTTCTTTTAAAATATCAAAGAGAGTTCGAGCGGAGAAGGTGACAGACCCAGGTGCCTCAACATTGGCCTTATACAAGCCACGCATCCCAATTTCTAAATCGGTTGCCACGATATCCAGGCCTTCGGGTTTGGCTTCTAAAAGGATGTTGGCCAGGATTGGCATGGTATTTCGCTTTTCAACCACGCCCTGAACGCGTTGGAGTGCGGTTAATAAATCTTCTCTGGCCATCCGTATCTTCATGAAAGTCTCAAAACTAGTTGTTTGTTAGGCTTTGCTAATTTCTTCTTTCAGGCTTTCAAGTGTCGCTCGAAGTGTGGCATCCGTCTCATGAAATTTTTTCATTTGTTTACAGGCATGAATGATCGTCGTATGATCTTTGCCTCCAAAGTCTCTCCCGATCTCTGGGAAAGAGGCATCCGTAAGGTCACGACAGAGAAACATCGCAATTTGCCTCGGATAAACCAAGGTTTTTGTTCGCCGCTTGGATTTTAAATCTGATATTTTCACATGAAACCGGGTAGCTACCGCTTCTTGAATGTCTTCCGCGGTAATGACTTTTCGCTTACTACCCAACAGATCCCGCAAAATATTCTTCGCCATATCTACTGTGATGAGTTGGCCAGTGAGGGACGCATAGGCTCCGAGCCGGATAAGGGCCCCTTCAATCTCACGAATGTTACTTTTTAAATTAGCCGCTAATAACTGGATGACATCCTCATTGATGGCTATGCCCTCTTCTTCGGATTTTTTTCGAAGAATAGCTATCCGAGTTTCGACATCTGGTTGTTGAAGGTCAGCGATAAGACCCCACTCAAACCGGGACCGCAATCGCTCCTCCATCGACGGCATTTCTTTGGGGAAACGATCACTGGAAAGGACAATTTGTCTTCCCGCTTCATAAAGTGAATTAAAGGTGTGAAAAAATTCCTCTTGGGTGCGTTCTTTTCCTGCCAAAAATTGAATGTCATCAATCAACAGCATGTCCACATTTCGGTACCGACGACGCAACTCCATCATTTTGTCGTACCTGATGGAATTAATAACTTCATTGGTAAATTGTTCTGTGGTGACATACGCAATTCGCAGATCTGTGCGATCAGCAATATAATTTCCAATGGCATTCAAGAGATGGGTTTTCCCCAACCCAACTCCCCCATAGATAAACAAGGGGTTATAAGATTTAGCTGGAGACTCTGCAACAGCCAAACATGCTGCATGGGCAAATTGATTACTGGCACCCACCACAAAAGTGCCGAAAGTATATTTAGGATTAGGAAGGGGCTGGCGTCTACCTTTAGGATTAGGCGAGGGCTGTGAGCGATAGCTATCTTTCTTCATAGGGGCTATACCCTGCACAGGCTCTTTATCTCTTTCTTCTTTTAAAACAAAAATGATGTCAGTTGGTTTTATGCCTTCAGTATGGTGAAAGGCTTCAATTAACAAATCTTTATAATTTCGTCCAAGCCATTCTCCAAAAAACCTATTGGGAACGCGGATAGTCGCTTGGTCCTCGGAAATTCCCTCTAGTTCCAGAGGTTGGAACCAAGTATCAATGGCCTCATCACCAACCTTTGGACTGATAAATTCTAATACATTAACCCAAGATTTATTGATGTTTGTATTGGGAAAATTCACGTTATTCACAATTTTATTCACAGTTGTTAATAATATAATTAGTTAACTAGAGGAGTAATTAAATCATTCTATAGTTATTCATCCTTTGTGCACAGGTTCCCCCAAGTACATACTAAAATCTACACACAACTTTTACTCTTTTTTCAACTATCAGCAATAACCACATTACCCTATCTAACAAATACAATTCACTCCCTAAAAAATTTTATACACAGAATCATCAGAACCTATTACGACGACGACTACGAATTCTTTAATTGTTTTAAAGAAAGAAGTAGAAGTTAAATGATCACAGATAAATCATGAGCAAAAACTTGTTCCAAAAATTCCTGATAGGAAATATTCGTTGGATTATCCACGTCCCCATTCTGTTGTTCACCTCTATTTAAATTCCATACTTGAGAAACAGGGACATTCTCTAAGTGTTGATCTTCATGAAGTAGGAGAAGAGAAATAGTACTTTGAGTGAGATCTCCACTTACAGGAGGAGTGAAAATATCCCAATTTTCAATAGGTTTGGTGCAAATATACAAGATTTTCTTCATAGACAGTTCGGGATACTAAAAAGCCAGGACACGGTCGGCCTGTTCAAGAAGAGAAGCCATTTGTGAGGAGGTCGATTCTTGAATAGTAAATTCTTCATCAATGGGAAATATTTCTCGGGTACCTATTGGGAGAATAATGGGTATTTCTAAATTCTTTATCACAGGCAAATGTTTTTCCAGTATTTCCCCATCAGGTAAGTCATACGCATCATTAGAGACTAACTGCCTCGCATTATTCAGAAGAATAATTGAGATTGGATTTGGGCCAGTCGAGAGTCCCAATGCAATTCGTATGGCCTCTGAAGCTCTAGGTGATGTCGTTGGGTCCTCTCGAATCAGGACAACCAATTGTTTTGGCATTCTTGGTGGCTAGCTTAGGTTAAATACGTAAATTAACCATATTTTCTTAGTAAATTTAATGTCGAAATTTATGGAATTTTTGTAACGGGGAGATTCTCGTTTCTTATTGAAAAATAAGAAAAAACCCTATCACCAGACAAAAAAAATGTCAAGAAAAAATCGGGTATTAATCCAATCAGAAATAGCCTCATAAACCCTTATGAATTCTTTGGGTAATTTCCTTGATGTTTAGGACTTCCTGACTCTTAGTTTGCATATTTCGGAGAATTAAATTTCCAGAACTGACTTCGTCGTCTCCAAGAATAATAGTGTAATCTGCATCCAGTTTATCTGCTGAGCGAAGGAGAGCTTTAAGGGTCTTTCCTTTATGATCGATGTCGGCCCGAATTCCAGACTGTCGGAGGGTGTGAAGCAATTTAAAGGCTGTGGGTTTTCCAATTTCTCCAAATCCGGCAACAAAGACAAGAGGGGCTGTCTTACAGGTTATGTCTTCTGAAAGAAGAAGAGTAACGCGTTCTAACCCGACTGCAAATCCAATAGCCGGGGTTGAGGGGCCCTGGAGGGCTTGAAAAAGACCGTCATAGCGTCCTCCAGCTCCTATCGTACTTTGAGCCCCTAAATTGGGAGAAGTGATCTCGAACGTTGTTCGAGAATAATAATCCAAGCCTCGAACAAGTCGATGATTAAGGGAAAATGGAATTTCAAGGGAACGAAGCCCATCGAGAACCGACTGAAAATGAACGTTTGAATGGTCAGACAAATAATCGATAAGGATAGGTGCGTCTTGAGTTGCTTCCTGACACATGGGAACTTTGCAATCCAGGACCCGAAGGGGGTTTGTGGAATATCGACGCTGACAATTTCCGCAAAGGGTACTTAGTTTAGGAGACAGATAGTCTTTCAGTTTGTGAATAAAGATCTCTCGGTCAGCAAGGGTCCCAATAGAGTTAATATGGAGAGTTAGATCCTTCAGTCCTAAGGTCAAGAAAAATTGCCATAATAAAACAACCACTTCAACATCTATAAGAGGGTCATCAATCCCTAGGGCTTCGACCCCAAATTGGTGAAACTGACGGTAGCGACCCGCTTGTGGACGTTCATGGCGGAACATAGGCCCAAAATAAAACAACTTTCGAGTGGCAGGAGAATCTAGAAGTTTATGTTCAAGGACCGCTCTGACGACACCAGCTGTCCCTTCTGGGCGCAAGGTCAATGAACTGCCGTCTCGGTCAGGAAAGGTATACATTTCCTTTTCGACAATGTCTGTTGTCCCCCCGATACTCCTAGCGTACAGTTCCGTGAATTCAAATATGGGGATACGAATTTCAGAAAACCCATATTGGGTGGCCATGGTCCGTGCGACCGTCTCGATGTGCTGCCATTGGGAGGCTTGTTGAGGCAGGATATCCTTGAGCCCTTTGACGGATCGCAGCACGAAAATTCCTGTTCTTTTGAAGGGGAAATCGACGAAAAAGCAATATCGACTATAATCTTCCTCCCTAAATCCAGTCAACGAACGGATACGTTCATCATAGAGTGGATGATCAGAAAATACGTTTGACTCTCATTCCATTCACCCATAGAATGGTCAGTTCATAAGAAAAGGTCTAAAGGAGAACCGTACCATGTCATTTACATCGCGAAAGCCTTCGAATTTAAAGAGAAAACGAGACCATGGGTTTCGGAAACGGATGAGTACCAAGAATGGGCGAAAAGTCCTGGCTCGCCGACGAAAAAAGGGAAGAACCCGGCTTACGGTTTCTGACGAGTAGAAGTGAGTAAGGGAGACTCCTCCGTTTTTTTTTAAAAAAGAAACATGAGTATGATGGGGTGAAGGCGACGGGTTCTGTAGCAAGGAACCCGTTTTTTACGATTGTTCATAGCCAAGTGCACAAGGAAGAATGTCCTCGTGTTGGAGTGGTCGTAGGACGCCGGGTCGGCAAGGCGGTCACAAGGAATCGATTAAAACGGATCACGCGAGAACTGGTTAGAGCTTCCCATTCCGACATGGCCTTCGGCCATCACTGCATCGCTTATCCCAAGGTAAAAATTCTTCGTGCCAAGTTTCAGGACGTGGAAATGGCTTGGAACCAGATGCTGAGACAGATTGGCATGATCCAATCCATGAGGCCAGAATGACCTGGTTCTTAAAAAAAATGATTAGGGGATATCAGTTGGGGATTTCCCCGTTCGTCGGGGCCTGTTGTCGGTTTGAACCAACCTGCTCTCACTATACAATGCAAGCGCTTGAGAAACATGGCCCACTCAAAGGATTATGGTTAGGTATGAGTCGTGTATTGAAGTGTCATCCCTTCCATTCCGGGGGCTTGGATCCTGTTCCCTGACCCAACATATCGACCTCCAATTCACCAGTAAATTGCCACCAGTGTGTATGAGACTCCAAGACTAACGTAGATGGAAAAGCGCGTCGTTTTATTTCTGGTGCTTTCCCTCGGGATAATCTTTGGCTACGACCTTCTTCTGAAGGAACTCGGCTACTCTCCGTTTTCGAACTCACCCATTATCGATGAGGAGATCTATAAAGACGATTCGCAAGATGGTTCGCGAACGGATCGTCCTTCTACGACACCCGCCGAGCCTGCTCTAGAAAATACGACGATCTCTTCTGATGCCTCCGAGATTGCGGCGGATCAGACGGCCGTCGTGAACGAGGAAATCATATTCGTTGAAACGCCCTTGGTCCGAGTCGGCCTTTCCAACCAAGGCGCGGTCATCACCTCGTGGGAATTGAAAAAATACCTCACACAAACAGAAGAAAATATCCCTGTTCAATTGGTGTATACCAATGGGCAATATCCAGGACCGTTGACATTGAGATCTGAAGGTCACGAAGAACTGACCACCGCACTTCGGAAAAATCCCTACCGAGTGGAAAAAGACTTTGAGACATTAGATGAAAGAAATCCTACAGGACGAGTGGTGTTCACCTACGGGTCTGATGATTCCGACGTGTGGGTGGAAAAAGTCCTGGTGTTTCATTACGACTCATATGTGGTGGATGTGGAAATTCGCACACGCGGAATTTCCGAAAAACTCGATTTAGTCTTAGGGACCAACTTCGGTCTGGTGGAATGGGGTCAAGGATTTATTGGACTCTTAGGCTCGGCCTGGATGATGGGGGAGGAATTAGTCAAAGAATCGCCCGATGCAGAGGAGCCCACTATTCGTCGAGAAGGCCCTATGAAATGGTTGGCGCTTCAAGATAAATATTTTATTAGTGTGTTTATGCCAGAAGAGGCAACCGGACTTGTCGCCAAGCTTGAAAATGAAATGGTCGTCACGGCTGCCTTGAATTTACCAGTTGGTTTAGAGGGGCAAGTCCATAAAGCCCGCTTATATGCAGGCCCAAAACAATTTGATGTCCTGAAATCGTTTGAAAACGGGTTGGAAGATACGATTGATTTCGGCTGGTTTATTTATGACAGTTTTGAGCCGGTCAAGTTTGTGGCCAAACCACTCTTTTCGGTTCTCCGGTATATCAATGAGTATACGCACAACTTTGGCTGGGCCATTATTATCGTGACCCTTGGCATCAAATTGTTGTTCGTGCCCTTGCAATATAAAAGCTACAAATCTATGCAAGGGATGAAGACGATCCAAGGTCCGGTCGCGAAGCTCCAAGAAAAATATAAAGACGACAAACAAAAGCTCAACACCGAATTAATGAAGCTCTACAAGGAGCATAAGGTCAATCCGGTCGGCGGGTGTCTGCCCATGTTTCTCCAGATGCCCGTATTCATAGCGTTATTTAATATTTTGTATATGACCATTGATTTGCGCCAAGCCCCGTTTATGCTGTGGATTCACGATTTGTCTATCCAGGATCCCTTTTATGTCCTACCCGTGCTCATGGGCGCCTCCATGTTTGTACAACAAAAAATCATGCCGACAACGGCAGATCCCAATATGGCCAAAATGATGTTAATTTTGCCAATTGGCCTAACCTTTTTATTTGTGACATTCCCTGCTGGCCTCGTATTATATTGGGTGACCAATAATGTGTTAACGATTACCCAACAATTTGTCACAGACCGCTATGTTCTCCCACCACCAAAACCAGGAACGACCGAAGTCGCCAAGACTGATCCATCATCAGCTCCCGAAAAGCCTGACAAGCCAGGAAAAAAGAAACCTTCCTCTCAGCAAACCAGTAAGCCATCAGGCAAATCTAAAAAATCCTAACCTAGGGTGTTGGATATGAGTGCCTTAGACGACACCATCTGCGCCGTCGCCACTCCTGTAGGTGAAGGGGGCGTGGGCATTGTGCGAGTCAGCGGCTCGCAAGCGCTATCCATCACCTCACATATCGTCACCCTTCGTTCCGAAAAATCCCTTGCAGACTTACCATCTCATAAAATGTATTTGGGGAAGTTTCTTTGGGATCAATCCCCAATTCCCGATCAAGTGAAACAAGGAACTGCGACCATATTGGATGAAGTGCTGGTCGTGATCATGCGAGCGCCACGTTCCTACACTGGCGAAAATGTGGTCGAAGTTCATGGTCATGGAGGACCGCTCATTGTTCAAGCCATTTGCGAGGCTCTTACACAAGCCGGTGCCCGCATGGCCGAGCCGGGAGAATTTACAAAGCGAGCTTTTTTAAATGGACGGCTAGACCTGACTCAAGCGGAGGCGGTTTTGGACACCATTCAAGCTAACTCGCTCCACAGTCTGAAATTAGCGCAAGAACACCTGCAGGGTGGATTGTCCGGAGTTATTCAGGGGCATCGAGATGCGTTGGTTAAGCTTCTGGCTCATGTGGAAGCCGAAATGGATTTTGGAGAGGAAGATATTCAATTCATTGAACAGAACGAATTGAAAGAAAAACTCAGAAAAATGGTTGGAGCGATTGATACTTTAATCGAGTCGGCTCACGAAGGTCGGATTATTCGTGAAGGCATTCGAACCGTTATTCTCGGGCGGCCCAATGTGGGCAAGTCCAGCCTCTTGAATACCATTCTCGAAGTCGATCGGGCTATTGTTTCTCGGATTCCCGGCACAACCCGGGATGTGCTCGAAGAATCAGTCATGGTCGATGGGGTGATGATTCGCCTGTTTGATACAGCGGGGTTACGAGAGACGACCGACGAATTAGAGCAAGAAGGGATGAGCCGAGCCGAAGGGGCAATCGAGCAGGCGGATGTCCTGATTATGACATTTGATCAAAGCCAAGCACTCACTGGACGAGACTTGGCCTTCATCAAACTTTACAACCAAAAACCGCGCGTGCTGGTTTTAAATAAACAGGATCTCTCATCAAAGGTTTCCCTAGAGGACTTGCAAGCCATCGTTCGACAAGATGAAACCCCAAATGAGTCTGCAACGGAATATTTGCAAGCCTCTGCGGTGACGGGGGAGGGCATTGAGCAGCTCAAACGAAGTCTTAAAAATTTGGCGGTGGGGAAACGGCACGAAGCCAGTGATTCAGTGTTAATCTCTCGGTTGAGGCATAAAGTTCTGCTTCAACAAGCGGCGGAGGCCTTGCGTAATGCCCTCGCGGCGATTGATGGTACACAATCTGCCGAATGTGTGGCCTTGGAGCTACGAATGGCCTTGCAGGCCCTGGGTGAAATAGTAGGGATCGTGACCAACGAAGATATTTTGGATCAGATCTTTAAAGAGTTCTGTATTGGGAAATAGGGAATAGGGTGGACAGGAATTTTAAAAAGTCTTTTTGGCTGCGCGGAAAAGTGTTAAAGAACCTGGGGAGGCCAACCATAGGCAGATAATTCATTGCATTGAGTTCGTTATCGTTTCGAATTCTTCTTTTTCGGTTTGTTGAGATAATAGTCGTAGGTGTGCCCATCCCGATCGGCAGCGGCGACATCGGCTCCAGATTCAATAAGTAACTCAATGAGTTCATGGTTAATGTGCATGGGAAATCTCCCCCTAACCAAATGCACTAGATAAGGAGTGTTTCCTTCCCTTGTTCGTCCTCCTCTATGGGTAAAGGTCCCATCCATTCCATTGACATCTGCCCCATAGTGGATAAGAACCTTTGTGGTTTCAATAAGGTTCCTTTTCGCGCGAAATGACACTAGTAACGGAACTTGCACAGTATGGTGTTCTCTTCCTTTCCAATATTCAAAATTGACTTAAGCTCCGGTTTCGAGCAAACCACTGACGACATTTGGCAATCCTTCATGCACCGCATGGTACAACAACATATTCCGTTCATTTATGGTCGAAAATGGCGTATGAAAATATTCTTTATGCTTTTCAAATAAGAATGGAGATAAGGCAATGGACAGGATGATCATAAGTGGGAAAGTGAGGGTGTACAAGATGTACCCTGGAACGGTTTGAAAATTGGAGGCAAACGATTTATGCATGAAAAAGGAGACGAAGGCGTAGGCGGGGGTCCAGAATAAGAGAAGTGCAAGGAGAAAGGATAAAAGATGGGCGCTAAATAAAAACACTTTAAAGAAAAAAAGCGCTACCCATAGAGAGTAGTTACTAAGCGAGTCGATGAGGGAAATTAAAGTTGCTTCTCGTGCTACGTGGCCAAAACTATTAAAGAGCGGATGTGAGGTAAAAAATGCGAAGGTAAAAATCATAACTTCTCCGGCGAGGATACAAAAGAAGAGATTTTTGTCGAATCGTATATCTTTTGGTTTTTTCCAATAGGTGAGGAGGAACTTAGGAATTCCGGCGATAAGTGCCATGATAAGAGAGGGTAAAATAAAGAAAACAAGCAAAAATGCGTCGTTGCTCATGAGTGTTGACTGAGGGCATTTAGTTTTTCTTGATGAAAATGGAGTGAACGGGAAGAGGTTCTTGATCATCGTGGGTATGGAACCTTCGTGCGGAGATTCATCGGACTTTTCGGAGCTTTGGGGGCGGTTCTTAATGCAATGGGACAAAAGTCCTAGATTTGAGGGAATTCTCGAGGTAGGCTACAGAACTTTCTTAGAGGCCTTTTGAGTAATGATTCACAATAGTTCTTGAGGCGGAGAATCAGTAGCTATGTTAGGCCATTTCTGTCGTGTTACCTAAAAAGTTTTCGAGCCTAGGCTGGTTCTGGCTTTCAAGCCAGGGAAATAATTAGGAAGCTTGGTATGAGCAATGAGTAAGGAATTTCACATCGTCGTTGTCGGTGGGGGGCATTCGGGCTGCGAAGCAGCCCTAGCGGCAGCCCGGATGGGTTGCCAGGTGCTCTTGTTAACCATCGATCCTCAAACAATTGCAACCATGCCATGTAACCCAGCCGTTGGAGGAATTGGTAAGGGGCATCTGGTGAAGGAACTCGATGCCTTGGGCGGTGAAATGGGCGTGAACACCGATAAGGCCGGCATTCAATTCCGAATACTCAATACGCGGAAGGGCCCAGCCGTTCGAGCCACCAGAGTGCAATGCGACAAAGAACTGTATGCCACAAGCATGCAGGAGACGTTGGCAAATCAAGAAAACCTGACCATTGTACCAGGTACCGTTGACCGGATTTTGACACATAACGGAACTGTCACTGGTGTGCGGACCAGTACTGGTGACACCATGACAACACGCGCTGTGGTGCTTACCTCGGGAACATTTCTTAAAGGACTCATGCACATTGGCTTAACGCATCTTCCCGGAGGCCGGGCCGGGGAACCATCCGCAGAACATCTGTCGGATTGCATGTTGGATTTTGGTTTTGAGGTCGGTCGATTAAAAACAGGAACGCCGCCTCGCCTGGATCGAGATACTATTAATTTTGATGTGATGGCGTCACAGCCCGGTGATCCGCTACCTCGCCCGTTTTCATTCAAAACTCAACATATCCCCAATCCCCAGATTGATTGTCATATCACCTTTACGAATGAACAGGCGCACGACATTATCAAAAATAATCTGGATCGTTCGCCTATGTATTGTGGAATGATTGAATCCACCGGACCACGCTACTGCCCGTCTATTGAAGATAAAGTCGTGCGATTTGCCGACAAAGACAGCCATCAAATTTTTATGGAGCCGGAAGTGCTGGGTGGTCGGTCGTATTATCCCAATGGTATTTCCACCAGCCTCCCCATTGATGTGCAACAAGCCTTTGTCAAAGCCATGCCAGGGTTGGAGCAGGCCGTTTTTCTGCGGCCGGGCTATGCAGTGGAATATGATTACTTCCCTCCCCGACAGCTCCATGAAACCTTAGAAACCAAACTTGTGAAGGGGCTGTTTCACGCTGGCCAGATCAATGGCACATCGGGATATGAGGAAGCTGCCGCGCAAGGAATGATGGCAGGGATCAATGCGGCCCTTCGAGCTAAAGAGGAAGCGCCACTCATTTTGGATCGTTCTCAAGCCTATATGGGAGTCTTAATTGATGATCTCATTACCAAAGACGCGCGCGAACCTTACCGCATGTTCACCTCGAGAGCGGAATATCGGTTGATCCTTCGTGAAGACAATGCCGATTATCGGCTCAAAGAAATTGGCTATCGCTTAGGGCTGATTTCTCAGAAAGAATACATCGCCTTCCAACAAAAATGGAAAAAAATAGACAAAGAACTCCACCGACTAGGCAGCATACATACCAAAATTTCTGAACTCGAACGTCAGACCAATATTACTTTTGATGGGCCACCGACCAGTACGTCTCTTCTTCAACTGCTTCGCAGGCCGGAACTCTCCTACAAAGACCTGCATCCCTTTTTACATGGGGAAGAGGAAACGGATGTGGAGGTCACAGAAGCCGTAGAGATCGCTGTGAAATATGAAGGCTATATCAAGCGGCAAGAAGAGGTGATCCAGCAGTTTAAAAAATTAGAACACCGGCGCGTACCAGATAATTTTGATTACCAGGGTATCAAAGGTTTCTCAAACGAAGTCGCCGAAAAACTCCAAAAAGTGCGCCCCTCGTCTATCGGGCAAGCTTCTCGAATCTCTGGAGTGACCCCCGCTGCCATCTCCCTCCTCCTCGTCGCCCTCGAACGTCATAAACAAGCTAGCTAAATAAACGTTCTTCAATATTACTTCCTTCCCAATAGATGCTTTTATGGAAAAGGAATGGTATTGATTTCCCTCGGCCCTCCCCGAATACAGCCTGTAAAAATGATTTTGTCGGATAAGGGTTATTGTGTAAAAGGGGACATTCGAATTTTAGACCCGATCGTCTCTATTCGACTCAGACTGTGTAAAAACTTCCCAACCGCATCATTAGCAACGCGATAGGAGGCACCTCAGCCCATCTCCCCTTTCGTTGTTCGTTGAGACAAGCTTTTCCGTTTTGTGTCACCTCGAGCCACCTCATGCTTCGCCGGTGGCGCTCATGTGCCTATTTTTGTATGGAGGAGGGTGGCTCTCACATCTGGATTGCCTGAAGGAGCGTGGTCACGCCGAGAATCGCCAGCACCCGTTTGAAGTTATACGCCAACACATGCAAACTCATCTCGGTGCTCACATGCTTGAGGGTTTTGGTTTGGAAGTGGGTGTAGCCCATCCAGCATTTCAAGGTCCCGAACGGATGCTCGACGGTTGCTCGTCGCGTGCGCATCCGCTCCGGTTCT
>JAJDBR010000047.1 GCA_029261275.1 Nitrospirales bacterium | reverse complement strand
ACCGATCGTTATCAATTTGTCATGATGCCGGCTGGATACATGAATGAAATGGGAGCGGCGCAGTATGGGGAAACGTTGCAAGATCCCAAGATCGTTTTGTCAAAAGATCCTCGAGAAATCGAACCGGTGAAACGAGTGGCCGCTCGTATTATTGATGCGGCAAAACGGTCTCAATATGCGGAAGCCGCGAAGTCTTTTGATTGGGAAGTGAACGTCATTAAAGATGACAACACCAAAAATGCTTGGGCCTTACCAGGTGGGAAAATTGCCGTCTATACGGGAATTTTTCCCATGGCGAAAACCGAGGCCGGCTTGGCTGCCATTATGGGACATGAGGTGATTCATGCGTTAGCCCAACATGGGGCAGAGCGTATGAGTCAGGGATTGGTGGCTCAAGTGGGCATGGCTGCTGCGGCCATTCTGTTATCGACTCAGGGGGGCGATCCAGCGTTATCTCAGTTGGGTATGCAGGCGATGGGTTTGGGTGTACAAGCGGGGGTGTTGCTCCCATTTAGTCGGGAGCATGAATCCGAGGCAGATTATGTTGGCGTCCTGTTGTCCGCTGATGCTGGATATGACCCAAGTGAGGCCATCCATATTTGGGAACGGATGGCTGCTGCCTCTGAGGGAGCTCCGCCAGAATTTATGTCTACCCATCCAGCCAATGAAACACGAATTGCGGACCTCAAAGAATGGATGTCAGAGGCCATGCCTATCTATCAACGTTCGTCAAAAGCGACAGTGAAGACGTTGCCTCTTATTAAAGCCACTCCTCCTTCTTCCTCCCCGTAAAAAAAGGGGTACATTTTCGCGAGCATTCCACCATCATTATACCATTTCCCTCATATTCTATCGCAGCTCATTTTTTGATTGTTGTTCTCACGCGCCAAACTTTCTCCATGATTCAGCTCAAGTTCTTTTTTCTTTGTTTGTTGGGTTGGGTCTCCGTGCTTGGCTGTGGTCAGAGTGAAACGGTCGTTGAGGTGGCGCTGCATCCTACCAAATCCAATATTATCTATCTCGCGACGAACGATTATATTTATAAAACACGAGATGGCGGTACCCATTGGGAAAATATGTCCGAAGGCATGACCCATTCACGGGTCATTGCATTGGCCATCGATCCATTATTTCCTGCCAATATTTTGGCAGGGACGAAGGGTGATGCAGTCTATAAAAGCTATGATGGTGGACAACGGTGGGTCTCACGGCGAACGGGTCTCCATGAGGTGACGATCTCATCTGTGGTCCATGAATTAGTGTTTGCTCCAGGGTCTAGCAGTCATGTCTTTGCCGCTACGTCGTTAGGTGTATTTGAATCCAATGATGGCGGTGAATCTTGGGGGAAACGCATGGAAGGGATGAAGGAAGTCCTCATGGTCATTTCTTTAGCGTTTGACCCACAGCAGCCACAAACGCTGTATGCTGGAACAAGCGGTGGAGTCTATAAGTCTGTGGATGGGGCGCAGACATGGGGAAAAGTCAACACAGGGCTCGTGGCTTCAGATGTTTTGAAATCTTCACGATCTCTGGGAGTAACCCGAATAAAGGTTGATCCGTTTAATCCCGATAGAGTGTATATCGCGACGTTGGTGGGACTGTATCAAACAAGAAACGGCGGCGAATCTTGGCATCGTATTGGAGAATCATTACCCGATCATATGTTGAGTGAGTTACTTCTTGACCCTCAGAACGTGGGCGTGTTGTATGTAGGACATCGAGAAGGTGTTTCAAGAAGTGATGATGGTGGGGAGACATGGGAGTCCCGCAATTTGGGTTTAACGAATATTAATATTCGTACGCTTGCATTGAGTGCTATTGATTCGCAGAAGCTGTATGCTGGGACCAACGGAAAGGGCCTTTTCCTTAGTGTTGATAGCGGCTTGTCTTGGAGTCCTGTCCCGCTTGCTCCTAGCGAAACCGTTTCTTAAGTGAATGTTCGTTTGAAATGGTGTATGCTGGGTGGTTAAGATTGGCTTTAGTCGGCATGTTCCTTTCTGAGGCCTTTTGCGCATTCATATGATTCTGCTACATTCATAGAAAGGATGGTGCTGTGGCTTTTTGGGATTCAAAACAAGGTCGGGCTCGGGCGGATGCGGTTTGTTCTTTTTGCGGAAAGGCCAAAGTTGGCGCCACCAATTTAATTCAAGCCCCGGCGAAGCAACTCTGCATAGAATGCCAAGCACCAGGCTCCGTGTTAATTTGTGCCGATTGTGTTCAACAATGTTCGAAGTTTCTATCGGGAAATCACGGTGAAGGCCCGCCACCGTTAGACCTCCCGTCGGGTCCCTTACCGACACCGCCAGAACTGAAAGAGATTCTGGACCAATACGTGATTGGGCAGGATCGTGCCAAGAAGATTCTTTCCGTTTCCGTCCATAATCATTACAAGCGAGTGTTTAGTGGAAAGGAAATTCCGGATGTAGAGCTGGAAAAAGGGAATGTGATGTTGATTGGTCCTACAGGGACGGGTAAAACCCTTCTTGCCAAAACCTTGGCCAAAGTCCTTCAGGTTCCTTTTGCCATTGCGGATGCGACGACCGTCACAGAAGCGGGATATGTCGGTGAAGATGTCGAAAATGTCGTTCTAAAGTTATTGCAAGCCTGTGATTTTAATATCGCTCGCGCGCAGGTGGGGATTATCTATATTGATGAGGTTGATAAAATTAGTCGGAAATCCGAAAGTGCGTCGATTACACGAGATGTTTCCGGAGAGGGCGTTCAACAGGCTCTATTGAAACTGGTAGAAGGCACCTTGTGTAATGTGCCCCCGAAAGGTGGTCGAAAACATCCAGAGCAAGAATTTCTTCGCGTGGATACCAGCAATATTCTTTTTATTTGTGGGGGCGCCTTTGTCGGGGTAGAAGATATTATCGCGCAGCGGACGAATCAAAAGCGTGTGGGATTTGGTGCGGGCGCCTCCCATGGGAAATCTGCCGATTCGGCTCAATTAATGAGTCAGTTACGTCCGGAAGATTTATTGAAATATGGACTTATTCCTGAATTTGTTGGGCGCTTTCCGATCTTAGCGTCGCTGAATGATTTGCGCGTGGAAGATTTAGTTCGTGTATTGCAAGAACCTAAAAATGCCTTGCTCAAACAATATCAAGCACTCTTTCATTTAGATGGGGTGGATTTGGAATTCACCCCTCAGGCGATTCAAGCGATCGCGACTCGAGCTTCTTCCATGAAAACGGGCGCCAGGGGTCTTCGAGCGACGTTAGAAGATGCGATGCTCGATCTGATGTATGATGTGCCAGCATTAAAACATGTCAAGCAGGTGGTCATTACAGAAAAAGTTATTGAAGGGGAAGGCGTGCCTGAGCTGATCTACCAGCGAAAAGGTGCCTAATCCTGTTTTGTTGCATTCTTTGTGAATCTGGCTTATGCTATATTGAAAGTTGTTCATCACGATGTTTTGGGCCGCGTGGTGAATGGATCAGGTGATGCGGCCCTTCACTGATGTTGTTTTGCCAAGGTATCCATAAGGAATCTGATTGGAAGTTTGTCCCAAGTCGCCTCCTGTTCCGCGTTTTCGGGCTGTGCCTTCCCTTCTCATCTCCTCAACTCATGCAAAACAAGATCGCTTTTAGAAGGAGGGACCCCGATGGGTTCAAAGATTTATGTAGGTGGCTTGCCCTATTCAACAACTGAACAGGAGCTGTCTGACCTGTTTGGCCAACACGGCAGCGTGCAATCAGCTAAAGTGATTACCGACAAGTACACAGGGCAATCACGAGGATTTGGTTTTGTGGAAATGGGATCGGATGATGAAGCGAAGGCAGCGATTGAAGCGCTGAATGAGACCGAGTTAGGGGGTAGAACCCTGACCGTCAATGAGGCCAAGCCTCAAGCTCCACGCACCGGTGGCTTCGATGGAGGCAATCGTGGTGGGGGTGGAAGAGGACGTCCAGGTGGTGGCGGTGGTCGTGGCGGCGGCGGAGATCGCTGGTAATAGACCAATAACGACGTGCCGTGCTTCTGAGCGGGGAATCTGGAAACAGATTCCCCGCTTTTTTTTTATACCTTGGGTAACGAGACTCAAACATTGTAGAATAGGAATGTTGCGAATATCTTCTCGCGGGGTTTCCCGCCATACTTGTACAGAATGGAATAACTCATGAGTGATCATCTCGCCCCAGTCCCTCCGACTGCTTCAGATACCTCGAAAAGCGCTTCGGGTAAAAATAATCGACTGTCGGAGCTTTCCTCGCTTGAACTCATTGATCAATGTATGACCTCCCTGCCTGAAGGGGATGTGACGCTTGCTCTGCTCTATCAACTGCGACATCGGGTGATTGAATTGACGACTTCGGCCCAAGGGCATGAAGCCGAACGAACCAAAATGCGGGCTGTCATCGAAAAGCTGACGGCCCCGGCCAATCGGATTGGGACGTTGATTGGGCTTCCCGAAAAAGGCGTGGCTCGCATTGTGGTCGGAGGGGCAGAGTATTACGCGAGTGTTGATCTGCAACTGGAAGGCGATGTGCCGAAAATCGGCCACCAGATATTAGTGAATGAAGCCTATGTCGTCATTCGGTCGCTTGGATATGATCGGAGCGGGCCCATTGTAAAAATTCAAGAGGTCCTGAATGAAGGACGACTGCGTATCGAACAAGAGACTGGAAGACCGGGCATTCTCATCAAGCGGGCTGATGATCTTGCTGATCTGGCTTTGAAGGCGGGAGATGAAGTTCGATTGGACCCCACACACCAGATCGCAATTGAACGATTGGAAAACTCACAGGCGCAATCACATTTGTTAGCCGAGTTGCCGACGGTGCGGTGGGAACATATTGGCGGGCAACAGGAAGCCATTGAGTCGATTCGCCGGTCGATTGAATATCCACTTCTTCATGCCGAGTTGTTTTCACAATATCAATTTCAGCAACCCAAAGGATTTTTACTCTACGGTCCTCCCGGGTGTGGGAAGACCTTAATTGGCCAAGCCACTGCAGCAAGTTTAGGGGAGATTTTGGCGAAAGATGGCGAGGCAGAAACCTCGAGTCCTGAGAATGAATTTCAGGATGCTCCTGCTAAGCTTCCCCCAATCAATGGGGGAGTGTTTCTGCATGTTAAAGGTCCAGAAGTCCTGAATATGTGGGTCGGGGAATCTGAACGAATCATCCGTGATTTATTTCTACAAGCCCGCCAACAACGACAAGCGGGAAAATTACCGTTTATCTTCATCGATGAAGCCGAATCTATTTTAGGGACGAGGCGGTCAATGCGGTCCTACAATCTTTCCAATACATTGGTTCCAATGTTTTGTGCCGAGCTAGATGGGATTGAAAGCCTTTCGCAAGTGGTGGTGATTCTGGCATCGAACCGACCGGATATGATTGATCCAGCTGTCCTCCGTTCTGGCAGAATTGATCGAAAAATTAAAGTCGGTCGTCCTGGTCGAAAGGATGTTGGCGAAATATTACGAGTGTATTTAAAGGCTGACCTGCCTTATGCCTCAATCGATGCGTCAAAAAAAGGAACCAAAGATGAAACTCCAGCGTCGAAAATGATTGACGGATTGTTAGAGAACCTCTTTCAACCAAGCCAGGAGAATCGAGTGCTGGCTATCCGGCTGCGCAACGGCAGGCGTGAAATTTTGTATCGCAAGGATTTATTAAGTGGAGCGGTGTTGGCGGGCATCGTCCGGCGCGCCAAGGAGCGGGCCATTGAGCGAGCGATTCAAGCGAGCGATCAGGAGTCTTCAGGGCTGACGCTGGAAGATTTACTGATTGCCACCAATCAAGAATTTAAAGAAAGTGAAATTTTCCCGCCAGATGATTCGGCTGAAGAATGGCTGAAGCTCTTGGATTATCACCCCGATCAGGTGGTCGGTGTCTCTTCTTTAAAGCCTGGGAAGGAAAGCGAAGAACAGCGGACTTCTCAAATTGTCTAAAAGAAATGTTGAAAAAATCCGCCAGCGTCGTTCTCGCCATTTTTCCGTGCTCACGTACTGGAAGTACGCTCCGCGCGTCCAAATCGCTGCGGCCTTGCTGGACGACTATTTTGAACATTCCGGTCGGTTCTTAATATTGAAATTTCCTCTGTTATAAATAGATTTTTTGGTAGATATGTTGAACAGGACCATAAAATTACAATGAACCCCATTCGTCTATTTGGCATTGAGACCGAGTATGGGATTGCGCGGGAGGATTCCGAGACGGCAGATCCTGTCGTGGAATCCATGGAATTAGTGCGGGCCTATTTGGACGGACATTTTACTCGCCGCTGGGATTATCGTGGCGAACATCCGCATGAAGACCAGCGAGGATTTCGTGTCACCGAGTTAGCACAAGATAAAGAAGAAGACCTTTTTGCCGAGCAGGATGCACACAGGCCATTTTCGTTCCATGAAATGAAAAGTGATTTAGTCTTGCCCAATGGCGCACGATTTTATAATGACCACACACATCCGGAATATTCCACCCCAGAATGTCGGTCGATCAAAGATATCGTGGCGCATGATCGGGCTGGAGAACGAATTCTTTGGATAGCGGCACAACGTCGAAACGAAGTTCTAGGTGGACGTGTGCTCCAACTGTATAAAAACAATACCGATTTTCATGGGCATAGTTACGGCTGCCACGATAATTATTTGGTTTCCCGTACAATTAATTTTGAAAGCCTGGTTCGAGGCCTTTTGCCATTTCTGGTCAGCAGGCAATTAATTGCTGGCGCGGGCAAGGTGGGGCGGGAAGCGCAAGAGCGTGGGTTTACCCCTGGTGGATTTCAGCTTTCGCAACGCGCCGACTTTATGGAAACAGAATTAAGCGTGGACACGATGCACAACCGTCCTATCCTGAATACACGGGATGAACCGCATGCCACTCGTCAACGGTATCGACGCCTTCATCTCATTTTGGGTGACGCCAATATGTGCGAATATGCCACGGCCCTCAAGATAGGAACGACACGAGTCGTGTTGGATATGATTGCAGAGGGATTTGTCCCGTCGTGTGATTTGGCCTCGCCGGTTCAAGCGATCCAAGCCATTTCTCAAGATCCTGACTTAAAGACGGTCGTCAAACGAGAAAAGGGTGGAACCATTTCAGGCTTGGATATTCAACGAGACTACGTGCAACAGGCGCGGGTCGTCTTAAAGGATATTGATGAAGAAACGGAATGGATACTCCAAGAGTGGGAGCAAGTTCTTCGTCAATTAGAGCAGGATCCGCTGCAATTGGTAGGGAAAATAGATTGGGTGACCAAGCGATGGTTACTCGACAGCTTTGTGCAAGATGAAGGCATTGGTTGGGATGATCCCTGGCTCGCCAGCTTGGACCTGGAATATCATAATCTGGATCCCGAACGCGGACTGTTTTTCGGGCTCGAAGCCGACGGGCGAACGACCAGTATCCCTCAGGATGAAGACATTCAAAAAGCCATGAACCATGGGCCAGTCGATACCCGCGGTGGTCTCCGGGGATTGTGTGTGCAACGATTTGGTGAAGACATTACGTCAATACAATGGGAAGGGGTTCATTTCAATGGGAAAAATGAGAAACTCCATCTTGATCTGATGGATCATCTTGAGCCGGTGTCAGTCGCGCACTGTCGATCCGTGCTAGAGAATGCCAAGACCCCGTTAGATGTGATTGAATCCATGACAGTCGAAAAATAGTTAAAGCGGAGGATACGGTATATGGAACAGACAAAGGAGTGTGCACAGATGGTTGGAAGTTTAGATCGAAAAGAACGTCCGGTAGATCACATCTCAAAGCCTTCGGGACCTGGTGATCAGGAATCAGGACCGAAGCGACCGGAAACGGGTTCGCCTTCAGGGGATAATCTCATGAAGCGCATGAAGAAAGTCGATCCCAAACAGGCCGAAAAATATCGCCAACGGACAGGGGAATAGACGGGATGAGGCAACAGGGAGATTTTCTTCAAGTTCTTCAAGAGCAGGGATATGGGATGGATAATCTGTTTCCTTCTTCGAAGGGAAATGGTGTGTCGAGTCATACCGAGCTGACGATGGGCACCACGGTCTTTGCCATGAAATATGCCGATGGGGTACTCGTGGCTGGTGATCGGAGGGCGACGGCTGGAAATGTCGTCATGTATGACCGGACGGATAAAGTGTTGGAGATTGATCGATTCTCAGTGATGGCCATTGCTGGTGTTCCGGCCACCGCGTTTGAAATGGCCAGGGTTTTAGAACATTCCTTTAAGTATTACCGAAGAAGCCAATTGCAGGATTTAAGTTTTGAAGGAAAGTTGCGGGCCTTATCGACCCTCTTGAAAAATAATGCGCCAGCCGCTTTGGCCGGGACGGGGACGGTGGTGCCGGTTTTTGCAGGATATGATTCACTCGAAGGCTGCGGAAAGATTTTCTTCTACGACATTTTAGGGGCCGAATTTGAAGCAGTGGAATATGCCGTCTCCGGATCGGGGTCGTCCACCATTCGAGGCATTTTGTTTTATATGAATCGGTGGGGTACGAGTCCCGTCGCCGGGATGAATGAAGAAGATGCTCTCATATTCGTGCTTCGTCTCATGACGAGTGCCGCAGAATTCGATTCCGCCACGGGTGGCGTAGACGCGCAGGCGCAACTCTATCCCATCATCAAACGCATTTCGGCTGAAGGGGTCAGAACCATTCCCGCCGACCGCTTGAAAACGCTCTTTTCAGAAAAGGTCTTAACCTAATGTATGAAGAACCCTACCGCTGGATTGAAGCGGTTGCCAATCGCCGGACGTATCTTGACGATCAATTCACTCAGGGCAATCCGTTAATCGGGGTGTCCTTTACACAGGGTATTTTGTTGCTGACCTTTAATCGAGGCACGGACAAAGTCTATGAAGTGTATGATCGTATTGCGTTAGGAGGCATGGGCCATCCCGCAGATTTAGAAAAATTACGCTATACCGTATTAGACATGGCTCACGTGGAAGGGTTTCAACGATCTCCTTCTGATGTGACCGCTTCCCGCCTGATGAAAAATGGGTTAGCCCCGGTCATCAAGCAAGCCTTTGAAGAAATTTACAAAGCCCCGTACATTACTAAGATCTTATTAGCCGAAGTGGGAACCACACAGGAGCGTGATCACCTCTTCAGCATCAACTATGATGGCATGTTTGAAGAACAGCGAGAGTTTGGAGTGCTGGTCGCCTCTTCATCAATCCGTGAGACGCTCGCCCAGGAATGGAAAGCTCAGGTGCCACCGTCTTCGTTACAGGCTGCGTTAGAAGTGAGTCTTCGTTTATGGGGGATTTCCAGCCTGCTTCAAACCGACATGCCTTCCTCTGGTGATGAAGAAGAAAAAGGTGACGAGGCTTCCCCAACAACCTCCGTGTCCACCATTCCAGATGATGAAGCAATCGCCTCTCGGATTCGAGAAACGCTCTCCAAAGAAACCCTGGAATGCGTTCTGCTGGATCGAGAGAGCGGAAAAATGGAAACCTATCGTTCTTTGAGCCAAGCCGAACTGCAACCCTTAATCCCACAAAAATTTGTGCCGACGACAGAACCTTAACCTCCAACTAAAATAATCATAACCCCCTCGCCCTTTAATGGCTTGGCCTCGAAGAGAAGACAAGATTAGGGTGAGGGTAAAGAGCCACCCAATAGTAAAAACACCATAAAACCACACCACCATGAAAAATCGAATCTTCGGAATTGAAACCGAATATGGGCTGCTCATCAAGACCGAGGAAACCGAGGTATCCCCAGCCTGGATCGCCCGTCGTATCATCCAACATCTGTTTGGCCAGAAAAAACTTGGCGTGATCGACTGGCATCATCGGGGGCATGACGAACCACCGGGCAATGGTGGCTTTCTGCTTAATGCAGGCCGGATGTACGTTGATATGGGGCATTTAGAATATGCCTCACCCGAATGCCATTCGTTGTGGGATCTTCTGGCCGTCGACCGCGCCGGAGATTGGTTATTGCAGGACTGCCTGGAAGACCTCGGGCTGACTGAGCTGGTGTCGATCATGAAAAATAATATTGATCATGTCACCGATGCCACGTTTGGGTGCCATGAAAATTATCTCGTCACGCGTGAGTTTCCATTTACCTATGAAGGGCTGGGGCTGCTCATGCCGTTTCTCGTCACGCGTCAGGTCTTTACGGGAGCCGGACGAATTGGGATGGCGCGTTCCGCAGAGGGATGGGTTGGCTTGGACGACATTAAAGGACGGGGAGGGGACCGGTCACGGAAATCAGCCGAAGAGGCCGTCATCTATCAAATTTCGCAACGTCCGGATTACATCGTGAACGACTTTTTCGAATGGGTTCAGGGGAATCGAGCCATTGTCAATACTCGTGACGAGCCCTTAGCTGATCCCGAACGATTCCGACGATTACATCTGCTTATGGGTGATTCCAACATGGCAGAAGAAACCACCCTCTTGAAAATGGGCACCACGGGATTGGTGCTGCAGCTCATCGAAGACGGGCATGCCCCGACAGGCTTGGATTTTGATGACCCTGTTCAGACCTTGCGTGGAATCTCACGCGATCAAAAAAGAGAATGGATGGTCACTCTCTCAACAGGCCAGCACCTGTCAGCCCTAGATATTCAAGAGCAATTTTGGGAAGCCGCGAACAAACACTATGCCGGGCAAGATGAAGAAACAGACTGGGTCCTGACGCATTGGGAATCCGTCGTGAAGGATTTACGAAAAGGCTATCAGGCCGTCGTCGGTCGAGTGGATTGGGCCTCTAAGCTCTGGTTGTTGGAGAACTTTCGGGAAGCCGAGAAATTAGAATGGGATGATTCCTGGTTGAAAAGTCTGGACTTGGAATACCACAACGTAGATCCGCAGGCCGGCCTGTACCATGGCATGACAGAAGAAGGCGATGCGCCGCGCTTCACCACGAATGAGTTAGTCAATTTATCGAAAGTGAACCCACCACGAAACACCCGAGCCTTTGGTCGCTCAGAAATCATTGGGCATGTCATCAAAGAAGGATGGGCCGATTTTTTAGAAAAAACAGCAGCCCATCAAGATCCGCGTCGCCCACCCTATGTCATCAATTGGTCGGTCCTCCAACTCCAAGATAACCCACCCTTCGTCATGGCGGATCCCTTTCGCACCTACGTTAAAGAAAGCCGAGACTATTGCACGGAAGGGGCTTCTCCTCCCATCCCAGAACCGCTCTCTAACAAACAAGATAAATGAACAAGGTCTGTCGATTGGTGGAGGGCTAACCAGTATGTCCTCTCAGCATACTGGCCTGGTGGCGGGGAGGTGGCATACGATGCCATTAGTGGAACAGTTAGCCAATGTCGGCAGTGAAGTGGCGCGTGTCCATCGTTGGAAAGAAAAAGATCTCCAAGCCTGTGAAAAAGCTTTCAGTCGAGCATTAGAACTGCTTGACCTGACCATACAAGATCCTCGGTGGCAGGGCCGCCGAAAAGAGCTGACTCGTGTGCGGGAGTTCCTCTGTGATGCGATGTTAGGTGGGAGTGAATACGGAAGCGACTTTGTCGATCTTGATCGTTATTTCTACCACTTTGCCGTCGCCGCACGTGCCAACCGGTAAGACCCTATAGCCGGAAAAGGTGGAGACTACCTTTCTCCAGTAACTATATCCACAATCTCCCCTAAGCCACCAAAAACCTACCACGAAATACTCGAGCCTTTGGTCGGTCAGAAATCATTAGGCATGTCATCAAAGAAGGCTGGGCGAATTTCCTAGAAAAGACAGCTAAGCACCAAGATCCGCGTCGTCCACCCTATGTGATCAATTGGTCCGTCTTACAACTCCAAGGCAGTCCCCCATTCGTCATGGCCGATCCCTTCCGCACCTACGTCCAAGAAAGCCGAGACTATTGCGCGGACGAGCTGGCTCCTCCCACTCCTGATCCAGAAAGATAGCCTATGAATTGTGTGGATGCGAAAGAATCGTTAAGTCTTCCCTTTTTTAAACGAGTCTGACCCCTTAGTTAGAAAGCCTGTTTTTAGTTTCAAAGCAAGCATACGGCTGATTTTTTTGAATTTATTCTGCAGCAGAATATTGCAACATGTAAGTGGTTGATTTCATTGAAGGTGAAAAAGTGTTGCGAAAATGATCATTATTGCATCTTGGTAGATGAAGGTGATTTTGGAAATGGGAATTCTACTGAACACTTTTTGGCCAAAAAATGAATAAGTGTTGATGTTATTCACCGAATTTGCTGTCATAGGTTTTTATAGGGGAAGAGGCTGCGAAATTGTTATGAGAAAAGAGCCAATTTTTTATGAGAGAAAGATCAAAGATCCTGTGCTTTTGAAGAATCCATTCTGATTCGTGTTCAATATTATGTCTGTACCTGGAAGAGAAGGTTGCCAAAACAATTGAGGAAAGAATGACGATTATTCGTAAGCCAGATCTTTCACTGACCATCCTGCAAGGCCGCAATTCAACAGTCTTATATGATCAAGCCCCGATGATCACTGGGAATCACCTTCGGTGGAGCTTTAATCCCGAACTGGGATTTCCACCTGGCGGTTTCACGATTAGTCGAGGGGACCCTACCTGGGGAGAGTTTGAACCAGATAATCCTGGGAGCGAGGGGGTTCCGCCTTTCAATTTTAATTGGGAGAAAAAAATTGGCTTACCAACAAAAGTGCTTATTGCGCTAAATAGAATTACAGGTCATGCACAGCAGGCTGAGATCTTGAGGAGATACCAACCCCACCTTTTCGAAATAATCCATCTTCTTGAACAGTTGTTAGACGATTCCGATCCGTTACCGATGCATTTACGCACCATGAGTAACCCACATCAGGGCCCCCTATCACGCATGCGGATCATGGACATAATTCTTATGGCCTGTCTGGATCCGTATATCGCCCGTATCATGGGCTTGTATTTCATTGACCGAGAAGCTGACCCTTCGAAAAGGTACGCCTATAAAATTACCGGCCATTGGGAGGCTAAGACATTTCCATTAATCTCCGTAGATTTTGTCGATTGGCCAACTAGCCTTCCAAGGAATCAGGCCTTGCGGTTTGGGGCAATACAAGTGATTGCAAACGCGCGGACCATACAGAAGGGCCAAGATGTTTATGCGAACGCTCTGCTAGTACAAGGAGATGCCAATCCGGTTATTCAGATTCGTGTTGATTTTTCTGTTGAAGAAATTCGCATTGAATATGAGCATTTTGCGGTCGACTGGACTGTGATCCCTGCTCCTGTCTGGAGAATTCGCCTTGATGGGGAGTCGTACTCACCACGGGTTGAAGAAAATCGCCTGGTCATTCAACGGTCGGGACGTGCGTTTGAAAACCTCGAAATCGTCGAAGGTCCAGCAGGACACTGGCATATCTTGTCGATTAACTATCGCGAAAGAATCAATGCCTTAGAGGATATATCCTCGATCAACTATACCCAGGTTGGAGAAAGGGCACGACCTCGCAGGCCATTGATTGCCAGTCTAGCGGCAGAACCGATGCCGGCAATCTTAAATGAGAAGGGCGAGGTGAATGCGGAGGCGTCACAAGTGCGCATATCTGCTTGGGTGCAGTCACCAAAAATTAAAGAAATTGATATCGGAGAATTACCTTCTGAGAAAGAAAAGGAACTGCCATGGCTGTTGACAGCAGCCGAGGACTCGGTCCGACTCATGTTTGGCCGTTCCGAAGGGCGGACAGGACGTGAACCGGAAGTTGAACTGAATGTGAAGGATGGAGAAATTGCCCCAGCTCTCTACCGGACAAGCGGCCATGAACTCATCTTGCCAGAGTTGGTTGGATGTTGGCCCTTCAATGGACAATTTCAGAATCTGAAAGATGGAGTAGCCCCTTCGCTTATTGGGAACCCTCGATTTATCACGGATCATCCTGATGAGTCTAATCGTTTTGTCTTAAGGCTGAATGGAGAACAAGGTGTACAACTCAAAGGGCAGCACCACCTGAAAGAATTAGGGAGCGTGTTTACGCTTCAAGCCACGATCAAAATTGATCCAACTAATCCAAGTTCATCAACGATCATTGGAAATAATTACCGTGGGGGTTTGTGGATGGGCCTGGGTCAACAACCTGATAACCACTATACCCTTGGGATGTGGATTAAAAATCGCCCGATATATACCTCAACAAAAATTCAACCGAATGAATGGGTCACGATCACCGTCACATATAATGGCCAAAAGATTTGGTTTGATTTTTCTGGTACAGCCGAAGAGCCGCAAGCGGCAGAATATGGCGCTGTGAATGTGCCTGCCGGAGATATCGTGATCGGAGCAGAAAGTGGGTCGACAGCTAGTCGGCCTATCATGCCGTTTATCGGTTTGATTGCTGATGTGCGGATATGGCAGCGCGTGATTCACCCGCTCGAAAGTCAGGCGCTGATAAAAAAATGGCACTCGTTTCTACCCCAGCAACAATCCTTGGCTGAAATGATCCATTTTGATCCCAAAACCTATTGGGTGACGCCCGACCGCGAACAAATATCCATTAAACAATCTCCCCAAATAAATGCCCTAGGGTCGGCCTTTTCAATATTCCTTTGGGCCAAGCCAACCTCATTTCCTGATAATGAGAATGAAATGACCATCATAGGCAATAACAGGCGGCAAAGTTTCTGGATGGGGTTAGTCAAGACTGGGGAGAGATATACGATTCGAGTGTACATCAATCGAAAAAGGTTCGACTCTTCAACACCGATTTCTCTCAATCAATGGAGCCACATTGGGTGTAGATATGATGGGAGTACGCTTAAGCTCTATCGCAATGCGTGGAATTTTGCAAACCACACAGCAACTCTTGGTCCACTCAAACCCAATGATCGTCCAATAGCGCTTGGATCTGAAGGAGATGACACACGCAATCGCTTCAATGGATTCATTCAAGGGGTACAAATCTGGCGAAAGGCCATCACGATCACGGAATGGCAATCGCGGATGGCAGCCATCCAGCAGAGTGATTCGTTCCTGAAAAATGGGACCTATCGCTATTTTGTCAAAGGCATTGACCTGTTCGGGAGGACCAGTGCGTGGAGCCCGGCCAAACAAATTCAAACCAACGTGGAACCCGAGTACAACGCGCCATTAAATGTACAGGTCGCCTTCAAGCCTTTGAAAAGTTCCATCATTTCAGCAACGGTGAAAACAGAAGACCATGAAATCAACGGAATCCCGGTGAAAAAACAATGGTATGTTCTAGAAACCACGTTTCCGTATTCTCTCAATACAGCAAAAAAAATAAAAGGCTATGATGCCATCGTCAGCCGACTCAACCCAAGGGGTGAACCCAAAAGGATTGAGCAGCGATTCGAAATTGAAACGACCAAACGCCAAGGTAGCAAGATCAGGCTCACCCTCAAAACTGTCCCTTTTGCCCAGCTCGTACCACAAGCCGAAGACGATCTGACTGTAGAATTGGATTATACCTACGACCTCCAGTGGGTATGGACGGGAATGCAACAGCTCTACTATTCGGCCATCAAAAAATTCCAACGCTATCAGATAGAAGGGCCGATGAATGAGATCGCCGGACCCATTCTGACCGTTAGAGCAGCAACACCAGATGGGCGAGTAACCGTGACATTCCAGGCGAATGCCGCAGTCAGGGCCAATGAGCTGGTTGGCAAGAAATGTTTGGTTGGATCACATCAATTTGAAATTGAAGGTCACACGACTGGACGAAAGCCGCAACTTTCGCTCCACTATCTAGCCGAACCTCAGGTGGTTCCGGTCATTCATGATCCCGTCAAAATTTCTGTCACACAGGAGATGGAAGGATACATTGACTATGACGATAGTGAGGTTGAGGTATTGCCTTGGACAAAGATTTCGTCACCCATGCCGGCAGGAGAGCCGAGACGATTGATTGCCAGCGCCACACAAACGGGTGCCGTAGAAAATCTCCAAGAAGTCACAGAAGAACGTCTGAACACGGAACTTGAGCGGGGAACACCGGAGGACATAAGCCGATCCGTCAGAGAACGATTGGGAGTGCGAGGGAAATTCGGTGTGGATTGGTTCCCCTTATCCAGAATCTACAAGATCACATTTCGGCGATTCCCGCGCCCTGCTGAGTATCAGGCACAAGAAGCAAAGGAGTACATCCCAGGCGCGCTCGTCTTCTTTGATAACCAGAGCGAGCGTATGCAATGGCGTGCGCTCTACGTCTTATGGCACCAATGGGAAACGCCCAATCGGCTCGTTGTGTATGCCTTACCAGGCGAAAAGGACGAAGCCGTGCCGGTCATTCAAGTCAATGAGGGCCGCACGGTCAGGTTGTATGAGGGTAAGCGCTATACACTAGAAGGACATCTCGAAAGTCTGCCAAAATTTACAGAGAGTCCGACTCAAGCCTATCATCTGGCTCTCACAGCCGTTGATGGAGCCAACCGAAAAAGTCCCCTCTCGCGAAAGGCCACCATGGTGGCCGTCAATCGGCAGCGCCCACCACAGGGGCCACGGCCAGAAGCCAGGATTATCACCAAAGCGGATTATTATCAAAAATGTCAGGTTGAGGTGACATGGAATTCAGAAGAAATTGACTGGCCGACAGCGACCGCACAGGACGTGCGATATAAATTGTACAGAGCTACAGACAGCGCGATCTATACACGAGATCTCGAACTTCGACGAACTCGGCAGGGCTATTATCAAGGCCTGCCTCCTGGGGATGTCTTTAACGATGACCCCGATTTTACGGATTGGCGAAAGACGTTGTCTCCACCCCTGCTCGTGAGGCAACTCAATACCCTCTTTCCGACCAAAGACTCCAGCCAGTGGAAAGAGGTAACCCCGACATGGCGGAAATGGGCCGATCGGTTTTATCCCGCTCTGAGCAATGAGCAATTAGAAGAAATTGCCCTGCGGTTCGGAAATGAAAAAGCCTTCACCTTACTCAATGGCACGCCCATGTCAGCGACCACCTATACAGATCAGGTCAATGGCGTCGTCAATAATCGCTACTACTATCGCCTGCGGTTACAAAACACCGCCTTGGCGGAAAGTACCATCTGGGGAAACCTGAGCCACCCCGTGATCCCTCCCAAAGTCATGGCCCCACGAAAGCCCGTCTTTACCAAGATCGAAGCCGGTGATCGGCGAATAGATCTTCAATGGTCACTAAATCGTGAACCAGACTTGAAAGAATATCGTGTCTATCGTGCAGAAAAGAGAGAAGACTTGGAAGATCTTCGCTGGTGGAAACTAGAGCGCGATACAAGGCTCGTGGGGGATCCGATTCCAGACCCACGAATAAAGGTCTCCAACCGAACATGCACATTGCCTGGAACGATTCCCATCAAAGCTCCGTTAGGTGTATACCGAGCGGACGAGTTCAATTTTGAAGCGGAGCAACCTCATCAGCAACCACAAGCGCTGAATTATTATTATCCAACCTCGTCAAGTGCAATGGAACCGCCCAGTGCCTTTACACAGGCAGCAACACCTGCGGACAACCATGTCATCAAGCAGTTGCGCCGTATGGCTGACGGAGTAGATGTGGTCGTCGTATATCGAGATACAGAAGGCGACGTACAAGTCTTACAACAATTGGGTGAGAGCCCTCTGTTTAGAGATGAAGGGCTACAAGGCTTGAAAGACTATTACTACCGCTTGGTGGCGATTAATGACAGAAACAAATTGTCAGCTCCTTCTTTGTGCCTCAGTTCAAGAACTGTTGATGAAGCACGCCCGGCTCCCCCTCAATGGTTAGAACCAATCGCAACTGAAAGTACGGTACTTCTAAGGTGGATCCTTTTACTGCCAGAAAATGATTGTGTGGTTCAAAGGCTCAACACTGATATTTATCCCAACAAGTGGGAAAGCATAAGTTCATGGCTTCCTACTGAAACATCAATATTCGAAGATGCTAAGAGACGGTCGGGAAAAACATATTTATATCGTTTGAAAGTTAAAGATATAAAGGGAATAACTAACAATGAGTTTATAACTCTAGAGGTGTAGATCCTATGTTTCATATGTTTATTCATTCGCCACCAGCCCGCAGAAGTGTTTCCAGAATCTATAGGGAAAAGCATCCTTTTGGGCCTTTTCTTTTTGAAGGCGCAGAGCACGAATCAAATAGTATCAGTATACAAGTCAATGAGAGCGCCCCTGAGAATTTCAGGCAGATACGATCAATTTGTCGTGGCTCTCTTAGAGTATTAGGCCCAACCTCCGATACGACCCCTTCTTCTCTTATGGTTGCATTAATTCCTTTTGTTGATGAAACACAAGCTCTACGGAGAATTTGTCAAACAGCTCAATTAGAGATACCAACAGTGTTTTACTATATAGGTGTCGACAAAAGGACTTTACTGAGCCAACTGAGAAGTCTGATTTTAGATGCTGAAGCATTTGGTGAAGAGTCGGGGACTTGGGAAAATAGGAGTGGCTATTTCTTAAATGGGCGAAGATTATTCGTGCCAGCAGGAATAGATTTAGCAGAAATAAGTAGTGAAACATCTGAAGAAGGTTATAGGACTTTAGGATTTGGCATTGGTACAGAAATAGTTAATCTTTATAACTTTGGAACAGGAAACGCAATTATTGGAAACTTTCTCGATCCATTGTCGTTTTTTCATGTGTTGAATAATTCAGTATTACATGATGGTCGGCCAGCGTTAGCAGAAGGACCAGAAATAAATTCGTGGATGAAAATTGCCACTAATAGAATATTGTTTACATTTCGTGACGAATGGAATGACGACATTCACGATGGGACGCTGGTAAATCTTACTGCAGATGGAACCACTAGCACATATACTCTTAGTATAAATATGTTGGGAACTATAGCAGCCTTAGAAGGTACAACATTTGAAATGGTCATTCAGGACAAAAAAATATCCAGAATTAGTGATCGGGAAAGCCCTGTGTAAGCTTCCCCGTCAAGCGGACAGTTCATAAATAGAGTTTTGAGGCGGTGAGTGTGCATATATACAGGGTGCTGTGTGCTGGAGAGAAGCGTGAGGCCGTTGCTCATTGTAGATCGTCATCCACTGAGCGGTAATTTCC
>JAJDBR010000046.1 GCA_029261275.1 Nitrospirales bacterium | reverse complement strand
TCTCAAGCTCAGCTTGCCTTTGCCCAATCTTGGCTGCATGCTTGGGATCATTCCAGAAGTCTGGCTGGGAGGTCTCTTGCTGGATTTCGTCGAGTTCAGATGTCAGGCGAGGGAGGTCAAAGATACCTCCGGAAATCTATGATATGGGCGTTGATTTTGTCCATACGAGTACGAATGTCTTCGAGCATGAGTTGGGTTCCTCTCGTTATGTTTGCAGTAAAGAATGGCTTGGTTATCGTTGGGGCGACGTCTGTCTTCGACACGCGATCAAAAAGAATCCCGTTAGTATAACACAACCCCAACTAAAGGCATCCCCATGTTGCGTATAAATTGTCGGTGTCGAGGTGCGAAGGGGGATAGAGCCTGTTACCGCTTGCTGAGTGAATATTGGTGTCTCTGACAGAATGCGTCCATCTGGAGCGATGAACCCAGAAATACCCGTGTTGGCCACACGCGCTATGGCCAAATGATTTTCAACGGCACGAAATACTGCCATGGAAAAATGTTGATACGGCGCAGATGAATCGCCGAACCATGCGTCATTGGTTAGGGTGACAAGGAAGTTAGCGCCTTCCTTGGCCATCTGTCGCACCAGGTCGGGGAAAATGATTTCGAAGCAAATAGGGACTCCCAACAACACATTCTTCTTATCCGATGAAGGAGAAAGTGGGAGTGTCAAAGGACCTTGTCCTGGCTTGAAGTCGCCAATGCCCACCACGAGTTTTTCAAGAAAGAAGAGCATCGATTTTAACGGAACATATTCACCGAATGGCACAAGATGGCGCTTGGCGTATCGGCCAGTCAGAATTGGTTCTGGGGACAGCATGTACGCGCTATTCAGTAAATATGGGTTGCCGTCCGGCTCGAAGCGAAGCGTGGGGCTTCCGAAGAGCAAGGGACTCTGGCTATCTTTCAGAACAGAGAGGACAATTTTTTGGTAAGCCAGTTCTTTTTCAAAGAAAAACGGAGTGGCAGCTTCAGGCCAAATGAGTAGGTCGAGATTCTTCCCAGTTTGTTGACTGAGGGTAGTATAGCGCTTGAGGGTTTCGTCGATGTAGGTTTTGTTCCATTTTTTATCCTGGGAGATGTTGGCCTGAACCAGTCCTATGGACAAAAATTTGGCTGATTGGTCTAAAATGGCTTGTTGATTAATTTGCCATTGTCCATAGGCGAGGGACGTGCTCAGGATAACGACAAAGGCCAGAGCTGGTCGCCAAGAAAAAGAAGGCAGGCATTCCCCCTGTGTGGCCCTTATCCAGTTGAGTGTTGAGGTGATGGTTACATTACCCATGACGACTAAAAATGACACGCCATAGACCCCGGCCAAATCCGAAACTTGAATAACCGGAAGCCATTGGTATTGCGAATACCCAAGTAAGGTCCAAGGAAATCCACTCAAGGCATAGGTGCGGAGATATTCCAATGCAACCCAGAGGGAAGGCGCGCCGAGCCATAGCCAGCTTGGATATCCCTGGTGCATGCGCGCAAAGCCCCAAGCATAGCTACCAACAAATATCCCCAGATAGATCGCTAGCAGAAGCATTAACAGAGTGCTGATTATGAGGGGCACCTGTCCAAACTGATTCATAGCCGTAATCACCCATGGAATAGTTCCAGCAAAGGCGATAGTTCCGGCTAGCCAGCCGTACCGAAAGGCTTTCCTTGCAGGCAATCCTGTAAGGCTCCAGTGCAGGGGGACAAGGACAACCCAGGCCAACCATCCTAGGTCAAAGTGAGGAAAACACAGTGGATGAATCAGTCCAGTTAATCCGACAGCAATGAGGCGAGTGAGAGAGGTTGGTTGCACAACCAGAGGATATAAACGAACAGGAGGCCAGTAACAAGGAGGGTCAGGAACTTAGATTGTGCCGGAACCCGTAGGCCGGCTTTGAATGGTTAAGGGTTTTTAAACCGCTTTTTGTACAAAACCGGACCTGAGACACCGTGTGCAGACTTTTATTTTTTTTGCGGCACCTTTGATCAGTGCCCGAACGGTTCGAAGGTTTGGGCGAAACACTCGCTTAGTACGGTTATTTGCGTGACTGACATTATTGCCGACCAACCGGTGTTTCCCGCACACTTCACATGAAAAAGCCATCGTCTACTCCGTGAAATTTTTTGGTTCAATCAGAAATCGTTAACTGAGCTGTGTTATCACAGGTGGTATTGTACATGCAATTGACTAGAAATAAAAGAAGTTGACGGCGGATAGTGGTTTTTAATTAATTATGCGATCCATAATACATAATAATAGGCAACCTTCTTATTCACCATCTGACTGTTACTATCTCAGAATTTACTCTTTCATCTGCTTGTCAGCAATTTCCTGATCTCTCATGGCAACCCAATCCGCCCTTTGGGACACTCCAATTCAATATGCCAAAGGCGTGGGGCCACGTCGGGCTAGATTATTAGAAAAATTGGGTATTGGATCTATCGAAGATGCCTTTTGGTTCGTTCCTTGGCGTTACGATAATCGATTGGAAATACTCTCCATCGGGAATCTCCTCCCGGGAATGAAAGCAACCTTAAGGGGGTTTGTTGAACAATGTCGGGTCAATACGACCTCGCGCCGCCGCCTCGTTGTGGTGACGATGACCGTTCGTGATGAAACCGGTGTCATTGAATGTGTGTTTTTCAATCAACCCTATTTGGAAAAAACGTTTGTTGTAGGGGTGGCAGTGTTGTTGACTGGAATCGTGAGCCCTAATCCCAACGGTCATTCTCCTATGGTCATGCGAGGCCCTGAGTACGAAATTCTGGATGGTGAAGACCTTGAGCAGAAACCAGGAGGTCGGATTGTCCCAATATATCATGAGACCCAGGGGCTGAGTTCCAAACAGGTACGCCGAATCATGCAATCAATCTTTGAACATTATGGGCAACAACTCCAAGAGATCTTACCGGTCAATATGCGAGAGCAATTAAGGCTTCCAACCCTATCTGATGCACTACTTGTCTTGCATGAGCCCGATCCACACCAATCTGTAGCGCTTTTAAATCAACATGCTACATTTGAACATCAGCGGCTCGCTTTTGAAGAGCTATTGCTCCTGCAGTTAGCGCTAGCCATGAAACGACATCGTCAAGTGACCGCCATTCCTGGAATTGCGTTTTCTAGGTCCCATGCCTTGGAAGAGCAGCTTAAGAGGGTCTTGCCGTTTTCTTTAACATCAGCCCAGGAACGGGTTATTCAGGAGATTTTCCAAGACATGGGGCAACCGACTTGTATGAACCGATTGCTCCAAGGGGATGTGGGGTGTGGGAAGACTATTGTGGCCCTTCACGCCATATTGATGGCCTGTGGGTCTGAGTACCAAGCCGTCTTGATGGCGCCGACAGAAGTGTTGAGTGAACAACATTATTGGTCGTTGAAGCCGTTTTTTGAGGCGCTCAAAATTTCATGTGTGTTGTTGAAAGGAGGCCAAGCGGGGGGCGAGCGAACTGCGACTCTTGCTGGACTTCAATCTGGTGAGGTGCAGGTGGTGGTGGGGACGCATGCCTTGTTGCAGCCCGATGTGCATTTTGCCAAATTAGGATTGGTGATAGTGGACGAGCAACATAAATTTGGAGTCTTGCAACGGGCCATCCTTCGCGAAAAAGCGCTGTGGCAACCGGATGTTCTCGTGATGACGGCTACGCCAATTCCCCGAACATTAGCCATGACCTGGTATGGCGATTTAGAGGTGTCGGTCATTGATGAATTTCCGCCTGGGAAAAAACCCATACAGACCACGTTGTTCGAGCAGAAGAATCGTGAGCGGGCCCATCAATTTTTGCGACATGAATTAGAGGCTGGTCGGCAGGCCTATGTGGTCTATCCTCTGGTTGAGCCATCGGAAAAAGTGGACTTACAAGCAGCTCTAGAAGCCGCTGATCATTTACGGGAGCAATTTGCCCCTTTTCGTGTCGGGTTGTTGCATGGGCGTCTCCCATCTCGCGAAAAACAATGGGTAATGGCTCAATTTCAACAAAAAGAGATTGATCTGTTAGTCGCCACAACG
>JAJDBR010000045.1 GCA_029261275.1 Nitrospirales bacterium | reverse complement strand
AAAGTTCGACATGAAGTGCAAACGGTTGGAAAAGAAATTGATCGAATTACAAAAGCACTTGAAGAAAAATTTGGCAAAAGCCTAGTTGTCACCCAACACCAAGATCGCTTGGTCTTAACGATGTTGGGGCAAGTCTTATTTAAGTCAGGGCAGGCACAACTGACGCCATTAGGATTAGATATCATGAAACAGGTGGGAGAGGTATTGGCGACCTTGCCGAATAAAAATATTCAAGTTGAAGGTCATACTGACAACAATCCTATTTATGGTCGATTACAACGACAGTACCCCACCAATTGGGAACTTTCGACCGCTCGAGCCACAACCGTACTCCGATTTTTAATTGAACAAACCGGGATGAATCCCCAAGACTTTGCTGCGACTGGATATGCGGATACTCGACCGGCCGTAGGAAATGATACGGAAGAAGGACAAGCTCAAAACCGTCGTGTTGAAATTGTGCTTTACCCTGAACAAGTGGGAGAGAGCACCACCACCGTGGCAACGCTTGCCCAGTAGAGGGTGCCATTGAAACTGTGAAAAGGGAAAAGGCCGTAAAGCGTCCCGTGTGATCCGACTGAGGAAAAATTCCTTCGTCATTCTTGCTTTGCCATTCTTTAATTTTTCCTTCTCACGACATATCCCCCTCACGGTTCTCTACCTATTCCTTACTTCTGCCTCCCCTTTGCCTTACGTTTTAATTATGGGCCGACCCGCCAGGTTCGCTACTCGGAATCGAATGATGATGAATCAGGTTAATGTCGTAGAGAAAGCTCGTGGCTGGCTCAAGAGCCACATAGGCTGCGAGCAGACCTACTAATGTCATTGTGATGGTATATGGCAACGACATCCACACCATTTTCCCATATGACAGCCGAATAATGGGAGCCAGGGAAGAGGTCAATAAAAACAAAAAGGCCGCCTGCCCATTGGGAGTCGCCACACTGGGAATATTGGTCCCCGTGTTAATCGCCACCGCCAGGAGGTCAAACTGATCACGGGTGATGGTTCCTGCCTGAAGTGCACGAAAGACCTCGTTGATATAGACGGTTGCCACAAAGACATTGTCGCTAATAGCGGACAAAATACCATTGGCCAAATAGAACATCCCGATCTGATGCGTACCATCCAAGCTCAATCCATAACCGATGATCCCCGCGAACAAATTCTGTTCTTGAATGACGGCCACAATGGCGAAAAAGACGACCAAGAGCGCGGTAAACGGCAAGGCTTCTTTAAAGGCTTCCCCAATCTGATGTTCTTCAATAATGCCGTTCAGCGCGGTTATAAAGATGATGACCGTCAGGCCAATGATGCCCACTTCGGCCAGATGAAATGCTAAGGCAATAATGAGCCAGAGGCCTGCGACGGCTTGAACGATGAGCTTGGCGATATCATCGTTATCCCGGCGTTTTTGTTGTTCAGTTTCATATTCCACTAAAATATGACGCACGGGATCAGGCAATTGAAAGCCATAGTCGAACCATTTCAATTTTTCAACGATCAGACAGGTGGCCAAGCCCATCACAAAGACCGGGAGTGTAATTGGGGCCATCCGAAACACGAATTCCATGAATTCCCAACTGGCCCTATCTGCAATTAATAGATTCTGAGGTTCTCCCACCAACGTACAGACGCCGCCTAAAGCCGTCCCGACGGCACCATGCATCATGAGGTTGCGTAAAAACCCCCGAAAATTTTCAAGATTTTCTCGATTGAGCTCCTGTACTTCCTGGTCGCTGGTATGGTCATGAGAGGAATGATAGGACTTGCCCGACGCGACACGATGATAGATGCTATAAAAACCTGTCGCGACAGCAATGATGACGGCTGTGACAGTGAGAGCATCTAGAAAGGCCGAAAGAAATGCTCCCATGATGGAAAATAACAGTGCTAGCCAATGTTTTGATCGGACACCCAAGAGAATTTTCGTAAACAAAAACAGCAAAAGATCTTTCATGAAATAGATTCCGGCCACCATGAACATTAGAAGCAAAATCACCTGGAAATTATTCACGGTTTCATGGTAGACCATGGCGGGGGTGGTCATTCCGAGCAAGACGGCTTCAATGGCCAACAATCCACCTGGTTGAAGTGGGTAACTTTTCAGGGCCATAGCCAGGGTAAAAATGAATTCCAAAATCAGGACCCATCCGGTCACAAATGGCCCAACCGTAATGAGCAACACCGGATTCAGAAGCAGAAAACCCACGATCGTGAGTTTGTACCAAGTGGGTGTGTGATTGAGGAAATTCTGTGCCAATTCCTGAGGAATACTTCGACTCATATGCGTAGTGGCCCTTTCCGTGTAGACGGGTGATAATCGTCAATCAGAAAATGCAAGGTGGAGGATAACCTTAGGAAAAAAATGAGAGGGTATTATAGGAAGCTGCCCTCCTCTTATGAAAGCATAAAAAAGTGAAAATGCAAGAAACACCTCCTTGATAGGGAAAAGAACAATGGATTCACTCTCTTCAACGATTAATGTGTACCATATTGCGGGGGTTGATGATCGGGAGCGGGGCTTCAATCGTCAAGCGCAGGTGATCGCACACGGGGAAACCTATCAGGCGCGGTTGCGTTATGAAGCGTTGCAGATTGATGTGGAGTGTGTTGAAAGGGAAGAAGTGGCTTTGGAACGTCTTATTCAGGCATTGCAAGAGCGGGGCTATACTCAATTGCGCACACAACGAATTTTTCAAGGTGAACTGTATTTAGGTAATCAGGAAATATGGGTGGATTATTCCGATCCCGAACCGGATAAGGTGAAACCAATCGCTTGGCTCATGCGAATTCAAAAGATTTTGGGAATGGGAAAAAAGTAAGGAGTGAGAAGTTAGTTTTGAGGAGAACGAAGAGGGGGCCTTCTCTCTTCTCGATTTCTCCCCCCTATTTACTTCTATGGGTTAAGGTGCAACGGACGCCTCAATGGGAGTATTGGAGGGAAAGTAGCTGATTATGCGTCTGGGGTTTAAACAGTCTCGGATGTGTGGCGCCAGGTCGCCTGGACGGATGGCTTCGGCAATGAATAGTGAGTCTTCTTCTTCCGCCAAATTTAGGACTATGGGCTCTTCTGTCGAACTATGTTCATCATGCACCAGTACGATTGGGCGGAGACGATTCTCGAAATTCACGCTGGTGACGATCCCTGTCTTTTGGTTACTCATCTGAATCAACGAACCAGGTGGGTAGACGCCTAACTGCTTAATCAGTGAAACAATAGCATCCTGCCAGAGAGTCTGACGACATTTCACATAGAGATAAGAGAGCGCTTCCGAAGGGGTCAGTGATCGAGCAGGGTCAGGGTGATGGCAGAGTTCATCATAGAGATCCACCGCCATGACAATTTTTGCGAACGTACTAATTTGCTCATCTTTTTTCCCTGAAGGTTGGCCTGATCCGTTCAAGCGTTCGTGATGTTGACGAATGACCTCGACGGCTTCATAAGGGAAATTGGGGATTTTCTCGACCATTTCAACCCCATATTGCGGATGAGTGCGATGAAATGTTTTCAGTTCACCCTGTCCCATGTCTCCTTTCCGCAATAGGGTTTCGGCAGGGTATTTGAGCTCGCCTACGTCATGAAAAAACGCGCCTAATGCCAACTTTTCGTTGTCTTGGCGACTCAGACCAAGATCGAGGCCCACCATCATGGATAGGGAGGAGACATTGGTTGCATGGAAAAAAAACTCGTCGTTAGCTTCATTCGAACCAATCAGATTGAGCAGGGCTCTTGAGTTGCTCGTTTGATCTAATAGATCATGGAGATTCCCCACGATTTTTTGAGCCGTGCGAAGCCCTCGAGGGCGACCAGCCACCACGTCCTGAACGGCCTGCTTGGATTCCTGAAGAACCTCTTGGAATTGATTCTCAACCTGTTGGAGGTGCGATTGATAGTCTTGGAAGGCTTCATGCTGGGCGACTTTCCGTTGCATCGGATCAACGGCTGTCTCCTCGACCTCAGGAGGGATAGAGGAGACACCATCATCTTGGGAAACGGGATCTTCGATGACCATTTCTTCTCTAGTAGGTGCCTCGGAGAGGGAAGGTGTGGAAATAGCCTCAGGATCAGACCTTTCGATATCAACGAATAGTTTGACCCTTTTTAACCCCCTCAATGTTTCAAGGTCTTTCGTGGCAAGAACCTTAAAGGAGTTTGTTGGAAAGGGATGACTGAACCAAGACCCTTCAATCTTTATATATAATCCCAACCGAAGTGCGCAGGATTCTAAGGGAACAAATGCCATAGAGATTTACCAGCTTCTAAAAAATAGGGACCTAAAGAGTTCGAATGTCAGTAACCCTGTTCTAAAGGAACAGACTTCTTTCGATCTTTTCGGATACCAACAGCTGGAAATGAAGAGAAAAAATGGCAATTTACTCAAATGCAGGGAAAGAGAGGGGGCGATGATTTTTTCTGAGGAGAGAAGCCGTTTGTGTAGGAATGCCCCGTTTTTTATTTTTGTGAAGCGGCCGCAACCGAATTAACTATGGAAAACATTTTGTCCATATTGGTTAACAGAAGAATATCTCGGACAGAACCCTGAGGATTGGCGATGATCATCCGGTTACCCTTTGTGGTGAGTTTTCTATGAGTAAGAGTCAAGAGCCCTAGTGCCGCGCTATCGATATAGGAGAGTTCCGTAAAGTCAAGGACGATTAGGCGAGCGGAGGCCTCTTCTGCCTGGTTCACGGCCTGTTGATAGGCCTGACGTGAGTGAAAGTTCAATTTTCCGGAAAATCCTAACACCCAGGTATGCTGATCGGTTTGGGTCGTCTTTACAACCATTGTCACATCTCCATGATTCAGGCCAAAATGCCCCAAAATGGGCCTAGCCTAGGCTAAAGGGGATACGCGATTCTAAGACAAGTGGGTAATAACAGTTGCGATAGAGCCAATTTCAGCTCCATCCCACTTGGTGAATTGTTGCGCCTCAACTTGTCGTTCTTGTGAGAGAGTTGACCCGTTAGGCAGGAAACAGAAATGAAATACGGAGACGAGTTGCGGGGTTGATAAGAGCGACCCCACTGCGACTCAGACCTCTATTCATAAAGAGGACTATCGGTTGATTTTCTTGGATTCTTGAGTGTTTCCGTCGTTTCTTCTAAGACTTCTTCGAGATATTTACGTAGACTGGCTAGATCTTTCGATCGGAAGGCGCTCTTGGTTTTCTGGAGTATTTGAATGGTATGAAAGATTGACTCCCGTAGACGAAAATAGTCGTCCATGGATGGGGCAGAAGGCTCGGCTGATTTGGGCTGGGTCTTAGCGGTGAGAGGAAGCTCTGCAAGGAGGGACTGACTGGTATCTTGATCCATAGTGAAATGCATTGTGTTCAGCGTCTCTTCCATTTTTAGCAAACTCTGCGTGTGGTGTTCGGCCTCTTTGCGCGCTTGAGATAAAGTCCTAAGCGCCTGTTTATGTTCAATGCCGCGTTTGACGGCGTCTAATAAAATGTGGAAATTCACGGGCTTAATCATATATTCCAGAACGTTGAGACGCACAGATTCAACGGCCGTGGTCACCGAGGGATAACCTGTTACGACGATTACGGGCATCACCTTTGACTGCTCCCGTAATTCACCCACCTTTTCCATGATGCGGTTGCCAGGCATATTGAGGTCGGTGATGAGCAGATCAAAATGGCCGGTCTTCAAGGCATCTGAGAGTTGGTTGGCATCACGGACACTGTGGCACACATACCCTTCTTCTTCTAAGAGGTCTTTCGTGGCCTCTAAAAAAGTATCTTCATCATCTGCCAATAAAATGGTTCCCTGGGATGTCATCAACTTCTCCTTTTTTGAATTAGGTACGCGGTAGGGTGATCGTGAAGGTTGTTCCTTGCCCGATTGAGGTAGAAAAGTCAAGTATACCTCCCATGGATTCAACAAGACTATGGCTTATCGAAAGGCCTAACCCCATCCCTCCCTCCGCTCCACTCTGTTTGGTGGTGAAAAAAGGTTCGAAAATATGCGGAGCCGTTTCAGGTGAAATGCCTTGGCCTTGGTCCTCGACGAATATGGATAGGGTCTGTGGTTCGATGGTCAGTCCCACGTCAATAGTCTCTAATGGATTAGAAGCGTCAATGGCATTATGAATTAAGTTGCAGAGGACTTGAATGAGCTCGCCTTGCGAAACCTTGGAGATGATAGGTTCTGAAATAGATAGAATCTTTATCCGCATACCATACTTCAATGCGCGCTCTTCCATGATCTCTGTGGCTATTTGAATGCACATTCTGATGTCGACGGGTGTGGGGGTGGGACCATTGGGCTGGTAGAGTTGATAGAGGTGTTTCGTAATTTGGGCGATCCGAGAAATGCAGTCTTCCACTTTGGCCATATAGCGAAAGTGTGGATGTGCCGGTAAAATCGCCCGTTTCAGTAACACTAACGATTGAGAAATACTGGCCAATGGATTATTGATTTCATGGGCAACCCCCGCCGCGATTTGCGCCAGGGCTGCCAACTTTTCCACATGCATTCGGCGCTGTTCCAGCTCTTGAATGCGTTCAGCGCGGCGCTCGATTTTTCCCTCCAATTCTTCACTATATCGTCGAAAGGTTTCTTCCAGGGTTTTACGCTCGGTGATGTCTTCAACCATTGCAATAGCATATTCTAGTTTACCGTTGTCGTGTCGAAAAGGGGTCACAGTCAGGTTCCCCCAAATTCCTTGACCGTTTTTTTTGATATACCGCTTCTCCATCGAATAAGAATCACGGGCTTGCCTCTTGAGTTCTTGGAAATAGGATAAATTGGTTTGGGTATATTCCTGATGTGTAAAGTCGATGAATGTCAATGCGTGTAACTCTTCGGCGGAATACCCTAAAAATTTCTGAAAGGATTTATTGCTTTCAACAAGATATCCGTTTGTATCAACGAGAATAATGCCGATCCCCGCACTTTCAAATATGGCTTGAAAGCGCCTCCGGCTCTCACCCAACTCTTTTTCAGCTTTTTTTCGTTCAGTAATATCCGTGGTGATGCCGCCAATCGCAAACATTTCTCCTTTGTCGTTGAAAAGTGGGAACTTATGCACGATGTTCGTGTGGGAGCCATCTGTGTAGGACGCCTCTTCCTCAAATTCCAACAGCTTTTGTGATTCCGTCACCTGCCGATCGTGAGTTTTGAATAAGGTTGCTTGTTCGGCTGGGAAAATCTCTTCATCGGTCTTCCCGATGATTTCTTTTTCCTTAAAATCAAACATGGTATTGAACTGACGATTGACATGGAGGTAACGGCCATCCAAGCCTTTTAAAAAGATGAGGCCTGGGCTGTTATCGAGAATGGCTTGGAGCCGGGCTTCACTTTGTTGAAGTGACATTTCTATGTGCTTCCGTTCGGAAATATCCTGTCCTACTGCGATGATCCCAATAGGCATTTCCTTCTCATCCAGAAGGCGATCCACGTTCCACGAGATGTTTCGTAGCTGACCATCGTGGCGCATGATGGAGTTTTCAAATCCCCGCGTCGACGTTCCTGTCAGTACTTGTTGGATATTCGTTTTTACTCCGTCTCTTTCTGAATCCGAAATAAACAGATCTATATATCTCTTTCCTAATATTTCACTCCGTGAAATCCCATACACACGCTCGGCTTCGGGGTTCCATTCCATGATCTTGCCATCTGGTGTCAGACCGAGGATCACACTTCCTGCGGTTTCTACAAGCGATCGGTAACGTCGCTCATTTTTCATTACACTCTCTTGATCCTGTTTTCGGTCCGTGACGTCCTCCGCAATGCCCATCACACTTGCGATGTGCTCACTACTATTTCGAACAGGTGTGAAACACTTCCAGTAGTGCCGGGCTTGTTTATCCTGAATGGTTTGGAATTCGAATTCCACGACTTGTCCTTGGCATGCTTGTGCGAAGTATCCCCTTACGCGGTCGTAATCCTCTTTTTCAACTAACTCTAGGTAAGATCGCCCGATAATCTCCGCTTCGTTCATAATTCCAATCATTTTTTGCCCAATGACATTCATGGATAGAATCCGTCCACCCAAATCAATTTCGTGGATACAGAATGGGGCGTTTTGGACTAAAGAGCGGTGCCGCTGTTCGCTCTTATGTAGCGCTACTTCAGATTCTTTCCGATCGGTGAAATCTCGACTTATTACTACAATTTCTTGAATGTCTTGGTTTTCTTTACCGAGAGGGAGATAGGAGACCTCCATATAATGATTTAGGTCATCCGTGAAAGTAAACCAGGCCTCATAACGAATATCCTCACCCTGGAAACAACGATCGAGCATCGGCTTCACAGTCTCGGTGTACAGTTTTTCGCCAAGTAAGTCTGACACAGACATTCCCACTAATTCTTGGCTCGACTTTCCATGGGCCCTTTCATAACTTGGATTAACACGACGATACTTGTAGTCTCGTCCAAGGATGGAGATATGATCTGGAGAAGCCATAAATACCCGATCTGTCAGAAGCAAGTCTTGTTGGACTTGCTTCCATTCGGAGATCTCTCGTGAGATTCCTACCAAGCCGATAGTGTTACCATCGGAAGCTTTGAGAGGGGATTTTGTGGTTATTAATGTGAAGGAATTTTCTTTTGTGACAATACTTTCCTCCAATAGGGTGGATTGACCATTGGACAAAGCCTTGGCATCAGATTGTTGTAAATTTTCCCCACATTCCGGTTCGAATATCTGGGTATCATCTAATCTGATAGCCGATTCAGGGGTTTGTCCCATGACCTCAGTTGCTGCCTGATTGGCTAGTAGGTACTTCCCCTCTCGATTTTGTGCATTGATGGCCTCCCATGATGAGTTGAGGATGGCTTCTAGTAGAGCGTTGTGGGTTTGAAGACTTGCCTCGGCAGCCTTTTGGGCCGTGATGTCTATATTGATATTCACGACGTAAGAAACGTGGCCTTTATGGCCTAAGACGGGGAAGAGGTTCCCAACACGCCAACCGAGTTTTTGTTGTTTATTCCGGTCATGCCAAATCATATTTGTAAAGACTTTGCCCTGAAAAACGGCATCAATGACGTTCTTCGTATCATGAAAGGTTTCCGTCGTGGTCATAAGATCATAACTCGAAGCTCCGATGGCCTCTTCCTTGGAATAGCCGTATATTTGTTCTGCGGCAGGGTTCCAGGAGAGAATAGTTCCTGTTCGATCAAGCGAAAAACATGCTGCAGGCATCGTGGCCGTGAAAGCTTGAATGAACTTATTTTGCGCATAGAAAGTTTCAGATTGCTGAAAGGAGAAGCGACCCATGAGTGTCGTTATCCAAATCATCAACAACGCCAATCCCCTATTGAACAATACTTTCCAGGGTTCGCCACCCATAGGGGACAGGAAGAGAGCGATGATGGTGAGTGTCGAACACCCGACAGCAGTCCACAGCGGAAATTGCGGATGTCGATCACGAAGGCTCAATATCACCACAGCAACATAGAGGACCCCGGTTGTGCCCCCCAAAGGAATGAAGAGGTCCATGACAAAGATGCCACTGGCTAGGGCGCCCTTGGGACTCCATTGATAAAACGATGGGAAACGACTGGATCTCGCGGAACCGGAATTCATCGTGTTCACCTACCTGGTTGAAATATGGATGACGGTTTCCCTGGCGATGTGAAAAATGGAGAGAGGTCTAGTCTAGCCTATTGAAGGAAGTTTGAGAAAGAGAGCGAGCTGCTAATGAAGAGTTGCTTGAGGATTTGAGAATGGGAGTCGGTCGGGGAAAACGAATTAAGTTAAATAGCTGGCTTCGGCCAAATTGAACTGCGGTATCGCGATGTCGGTATAAGTTCGTTGAATATCCACGATGACCGGGAGGAGTTCGTCAAACATTTCGAGCAATCGCGGGTCGAACTGAATGCCTGAAAGCGAGCGGAGCTCATGGAGCACTTTTTCTAGGGGCCATGGCTCTTTATAACATCGTTTAGAGGAGAGGGCGTCAAAGACATCAGCGATGGCGCAAATTCTTCCAACTAGGGGAATATCTTCCCCTGCCAATCGGTTGGGATATCCCGATCCGTCCCATCGTTCGTGATGAGTGAGGGCGATGGTTTCCCCCATTTGCAAGACTGGAGATTGGCTATTCGATAGCAATTGGGCACCTATGACCGTATGTTGTTTCATGACTTCCCATTCATCTGCATCCAGCTTGCCCGGTTTGAGCAGAACATTGTCAGGAATGCCGAGTTTGCCAACATCATGCATCGGGGTGGCATGGAACAAAAGGTCGCATTCTTCTTCGTTCATACCGCAGGCGCGTCCTAGAACTAAAGCATAATGGCTCATCCGGACAATATGACTGCCGGTCTCATTGTCTCGATGTTCAGCTGCTTGGGCCAGTCGATGGACAATCTCTAATTGTGTTTCCTTGAGCTCTTGGGTCCGGATCCGGACAGTTTCTTCTAGCGTTTCATTTTGCATCAGGATCGTTCGATTCAAGAGGCTGGCTTCTAGGAGATTGCGAATGCGCATGAGGACTTCGATTTTGTCAAAGGGTTTATGTAAAAAATCCTTCGCTCCGGATTCAAGCGCTCGCAGCCGTGTTTCGCGATCCTCTTCGGATGTCAAGACTAAAATGGGGAGATACATATCCTTCTGAATTATTTTCAATTGCCCCATGACCTGAAACCCATTGATCTGGGGCATACGGATATCAAGGCAGATGAGATCGGGACTCAGCTCTTTAACGAGGGACACGACTTGTGTGGGATCTTGAATCGAATGGATCTTCGTATAGCCGGCATTTTGTAAGATGCTTTCCAACAGCAGAATGTTGGTCATTTGATCGTCTACGATGAGGATCTTCGCGTTTTGACATTGTTGTTGTGAGATCATATGTATTGTTTGTGTTGGATGACGGTATAAATTTTCTTGTCGTATGCGTAGTCGCGTATTCTTTTTCTTGATATTGCCAAATCGTTTTCTATGCTGCTGGATGAAGTCTGACGGCTACTGGAGACGAATGTTTGTGTGTACTGATTCATTTTCGGAGGACCTGCCAGAAACTTGACGACAGATACCGAACATTCTTCATGCACAATACGGGCATTAGTAGGTTTGTTGAAAACTTTGAAGGATAGCGAATATTGGTGAAGAGGGAAAAAATGAAATGGAAGAAATTCTACGTGAATAGTGAGGAGTCAAGAGGAGAAGACTCGAGACGTTAGGTATGAGGAGATTGGAGGGAGTACAGAAATGTTCGGAGATCAGCCATGGCCGTCTGAAGCGATTTCATGGTTTGTGGGCCATCTAGGGGTGTCCTTTCTCGATTGGCGTGCTCGATGGCGAGCGCCAAATGTTGCAGTGCTGTGGCGCCGACATTCGAGCAAATTCCTTTTAACCCATGAGCAGCTTCGCCTAAAGCCTTGTTGTCCTTGTGGTCGAGGGCCTCTTCGATCGCTTGCACACAATGGGTCGCATCCGTCACAAATTGTTCGGCCATTTTTGTGACAAATTCGTTCCCTCCAAGCTCTTGCCATTCCTGAAATATCACACGGTCGATGGGTGGGGAATGTTGGTCCTCAGAATGATGCAATTCTGTTTTGGTGGTTGAAGTGCCGTTCTGTATCATGGATTGGCCCTGTCCTTCTTCTTCGGAGGATTGATGGTCCTGGGCTATGGAAAATTGTTGAGTAGAGGTATCCTCTTGATAAACGGGAAGGAACCGCTCAAGCACGAGGGACAATTCTTTTGGGTTGATAGGTTTAGTGAGGTACTCATCCATCCCTGCTGCTAAGCATTTCTCTCGATCCCCAGACATAGCATTGGCTGTTAAGGCAACAATGGGAAGGCGAGGTAAAGGGGCATAAGGAGCGAAGGATAAGGCATCCTTGGTGGTTTCTTCTCCTGAGAATATTTTCTCCCCTAACCTCACACCTCGCACCCTTTCTGCTTCACGAATTTTCCCGGTGGCTTCAAACCCGTCCATTTCTGGCATTTGGCAGTCCATGAGTACGAGGGCATACGATCCGGTGCCCACAGCTTGGAGAGCTTCCTGCCCGTTACTCACCACATCAGATTCATATCCTAGACGGTTCAGGAGTAAAACAATCAATTGCTGGTTAATCGGATGGTCGTCGGCAACCAGAATTTTTTCCCGCGATAGCCGTTGAGTTTCCTTCAACGTATGTCGCGTAACTAATGGACGAGTTTGTTTTGGTTCTTCGGTCCAGCAATATCCCATCACCGTGGCCAATCCATCATGCAGTTGGACTTTATGAAGCGGTTTAGTGAGATAGCCTGCAAACCCTGCATGATGGGCGGCGGCCGCTTCTCCTCGTTGTCCAATCGATGTGAGGAGCAAGGTTTTGGTATGGGCTAAGGCCGTTTCGTTCCGAATGAGCTGACCTAGCAAAATACCGTCTAACTCAGGCATATTGTGATCGAGAATAGCAAGATCAAAGGGTTGCCCGGACGCGACGGCTTTTTGAAGGATAGGAAGACATTCTTGGGCGTTTGACGTGGTTGTGACTTCCATACCCCAAGATTGGGTAGAAGATTCCAGTAGAAATAAATTGGTGAGATTGTCATCAACGCAGAGGACCCGGAGGCCTTGAAGGTCTGGTCGAGGAATCCATTCGGTTTGGGTCGGGGGAGGGGCGATTTCCAATTTCACCGAAAACCAAAAAAGACTCCAGTCCCCCTGTTGGCTTTCCACTCCAATTCTCCCATCCATCTGTTCGACCAATTGTTTACAAATCGCTAGGCCTAAGCCTGTGCCCCCATATTTTCTAGTAGTAGAACTGTCGGCTTGGGAAAAGGAATGGAACAGTTTGTGTTTAACTTCTGGAGGAATGCCGATTCCAGTATCCCACACGTGAAATTGGAGTTCCACCTGAGACTCTGATGCACCCATGTTTAGCACGTGAACGCTTACGTCACCTTCTTTGGTAAATTTGATAGCATTGCCGATCAAATTCAAAAGAATTTGACGGATCCGCCCAGGGTCGCCTTTCAGTTGGGTGGGCACATCGGGGAAAACCAACCCTGTTAATTCCACATGTTTGTGCGAAGCTCGTTCAGCCAATACATCCAATGTATCTTCTAACGTGCTACTCATATTGAAATCTATGGACTCCAGTTCAAGTTTTCCTGCCTCCATTTTTGAGAAATCAAGAATGTCGTTTAAGAGGTCCAAGAGGGCTTCGGCAGATGTGCGTACGGTATTGGCCAAGTACTGCTGATCGGTCGTGAGAGAGGTGTCCAATAATAAGTCGGTCATACCAATGACGCCGTTCATGGGCGTCCGAATCTCATGGCTCATAGTGGCGAGAAACTCAGATTTTGCCCTGACAGCTTGAAGTGCTGCATCGCGTGATATGGCCAATTCTCCGTTCTTTCTCTGGAGATCCTCGGCCATATCGGAGTTTTTTT
>JAJDBR010000044.1 GCA_029261275.1 Nitrospirales bacterium | reverse complement strand
TGCACCTGAAACACACTCTTTGCTAAATCAAGCCCAATCGTGGTGATGTTATGCATGAGTCCCTCCTGTGTATGAAGTGTGGTTGCGGCAAGTATACTGCCACAGCGCTTCAACAGGAGCGTCCATACCATTAACTTAACGGCGGATGTCATGGCTGAAATGAAATCGTTCTTTACCTTTTGCAATCTTCGTGTGGCTTCCTCGCTGCAATCTCTGGCTTTAGCGCGTGCCTCTTCACTTAGGCAATAATTAAATGCCGTACGAAGTGTAGTGTGATCCAGGGAGTCAACGGTGAACACCACAGGCCAACCAATAAGCGTTGCCTGCCGTAGGAGTTTGGAGCCACTGGCAATAGGGTCAATGGCTATCGCGGGTACCCCATTTTTCAGAGCAAGCACGGTCCCATGTAAACGTGTAGTAAGGACGAGGTCCATGCGGGCAATCAATGATTCCACCTCAGCTGGAGTACGGAGGCCCGTACGATTTTTATCGAGACGAGTGTCAATATGGACAACCGACATTTGCCTTGAGTTGAGGAGTTGCTGAATCGAGTTATTCGCAACCTGGTGAAGACTTTTTTCTTGATATTCCTTTTGATGGTCCGCCAAAATCACTCCGACCACTGGAACTGGTGCCTGACTCGAAATGAACGAGATATCCGGGTTGACAGAATGTGAACTATCTCGCTCCCACAGCAATTCGAAGGGATTCCAGGTATTGAGCGACTCGAGCATTGAAAGATTGAGCCCGACAAGACGGCATTCTTTGAAGTGATCCAGAAATTCCGGTATGGGCCATCCATTTCCAAACGGGCCACATACAAATATGACATGAGAGTAGGTTTTGGGGTCAATTGAAGCCCAGCATACACCACCATCATCGAAAGGAGGTGCGAGGGCGACATCGTACGAAAGGCCGGCTTGTTCGAGCCATTCACAAACCAGATTACGGGCAAGTAGATCTCCGGCAGTGGCTCCCATTTTCCCAAAGCTAAACCACCCTGCCACAAGTTTCTTCATGACTGACTTTCATTAACGCTATTATCCGTTTGGCAGACCATTGCCGCATTAACTAAGTTATTGAGAATTTTGTCGGAGTCAAAATACTCTTTGGCGATGGCCCGTGCGGCTCTTGCATGCCGGTCGTAATTGACCTCAATCTCACGGATAGCGAGGGACGCTTCCTCTACTGTCCTGAAGGGTAGGAGGCCTTCTCCAACCGGAAGGACTGATGAAAATCCGGTCTCCTGGACCACTACAGGTCTTCCAGCCGCCAAATAGCACGCAGATCTACCACTAAACCAACCTGGCAGTCCTTGGACATAACCGTGCTTAGCGACACTCCATTCGGCCTTTGAACTCTGAATATATTTGCGATAGCTGTCGAGATTTCCCCCCACCTTTCCCGCTTCAGCAACTTTCCAGCCAGCATGACTTAGTAATTCTCGCACAGTGCTCTGGGCATGACTTTTCACCCACTGTTGAATATTGGGAGGTAGGTTTCCATCATCCAATTGCCAATTAGGGTGTTCTGTTTTGCTAAGGGCGACCTCCAACTTTGCTGGAGAGACCTTCCCTGGTAGGTCTAGAAATCGTTTAAACTCCAGATCTTTTTGTCCATAGATGTGGTCCTGATGCCTCAGAGGCTTGTAACTTGTCCAGTTCATCACTGTCGTAAATGCTTCTCGGTGAGGGATGGAATGATTCCATTCAGAAAGCACGATTGGCTGTCGTGTGGGTTGCCACGTATGTCCAGTGGTTGGCACTGAGTCGGAAAAACATTCTCCAAAGCTGAAGTGAATATCGTGTGTGTCCACACGAGCTCGGAATCCTCTCTGGTCATGTAACCACTTCACTTGTGTAAAGACGGGGTCTGAATCGAGATAGGTTAAGCGTGGAATCTGTCGATAGCCCTGCGGATCTTCCAGTGTTCCTGAAACATTAATCAGGAGGTCGGCGGTCTCAATCAACATCTTCCGCTTCGTGTCGGAAAGTCCATACCATTGTGAATTAATCGGAAACCGATATGCCCATTTGTCGCCAAGACCAAATCGTGACATTACCTCGGCCAGGTATATGGTGTTGGGTGTGCAATCAGTAGCAATCCAGTCTTGCCCTGAAGGTCCACCATCAAGGGTATATGGCCACTCTCCCGTGTCTTCCAGATAATAGACATCATGCCCGAGGCGTGCTAAGCCGAGGACATATTGAATGTAATCCCAGGTCACTCCACCTAGCCCAGGGTGTTGTGCGATGAGACCCGTCACAATGATGCGTAGGGAGGAAGTCATGACGAGCTAGGATGAAGTTCCTTGGGGGGCGGTTGTGGATTATTTTCAGAAAGAGGGGCCTCTCCTGTGCCCATGTGCGTCAGGTGCCCATTTTCGATTTGGAGTTGAATGTCACAATTTTTTAGGGTGCTCAGTCGATGGGCGATCATGAAGGTGGTACGACCTTGCATAAGGCGCTCCATCGCATCCATGATTGTGGCTTCTGTTTTACTATCCACGGAGCTGGTCGGCTCATCGAGGATTAGAATCGGCGCATCCTTTAGAAAGGCGCGGGCGAGTGCGATGCGTTGGCGTTCACCGCCTGAGAGTGCCATACCGCGTTCTCCGACTTGGGTTTGGTATCCCAGAGGTAAACAAGTGATGAAATCATGGGCATCAGCTAGTTTCGCTGCCCTCTTGATCTCTTCTTCAGCAGCCTGGGGCTTACCGTAGGCGATATTTTCGGCAATGGTCGTCGAGAAAAGGAGTGGATCCTGAAGAACGATACCAAATTGGTTGCGAAGGTCGGTCAATCTATAGTCGCGAAGATCAATGTCGTCGAGCAGGATCTGGCCTTCAGTGGGATCGTAAAATCGGGTTAAGAGGTTGACGAGCGTGGTTTTTCCTGATCCGGTTTTGCCGGCAATTCCTACACGGGACCCGGTATTAATCTGAAATGTAATGTCGTGAAGAACTGGATAGGCTGGATTGTACCCGAAGCACACCTGGTGATACCTGATGTCTCCCAAAGCCCGATTTAACGGTTTGGCATTTGGAGATTCAATTACATCCGGGGCCTGATCAAGAATGGTAAAAGCTCTTTCGACGCTTGCCAGTGAAGATTGGAGACCAGCCACTTGTTGGCTGATAGTTCTTAAGGGATCATAGAGTTGGGCAAGGTAGGCCATTACCAGAAGAAGGTCCCCTAAGGTGAGCATACCTGCTTTTACATGGAGCACACCGAGCATGAGAGTGGCGGCGGTTCCTGCCGCTAGGGTTAGCCCCACAAACAGATCAAAGGTGCCTCCGATAAAACTTAGGTGAAAATGTCCCCATAGGCTTTTATTAGAATGATCAAGGTAACGCTGTTTTTGTTGATGTTCACGTCCAAATGCCTTAACGACTCTCAGAGCTCCAAGGGTTTCTTGGATCACCGACATGACCGAGCTATCGACCTCTTTTACTTCGGCCCAACGGGCGCGAAGCCGTGCTCGTGAAGACTGTGTAAGAAAGAAAAGGATGGGTGAGATGGTAAGGGCGATGAGGGCTAATTGCCAATCAAGAGCGGAGATAACAAAAATCATTGCAACAAGGGTAATGCCGGCAGTGATAAACGGAATGGTGCCTGTGGTTGCGATGTGCTGGATAGCGGGGGCGTCGTATTGTATGCGAAACGTGGAATCGGCGGTCCCTTTTGCATCATGATAGGAAAGGGAGAGACGCTGGACACAATGGAAGAGCTGAGCGCGAAAATCCAAAGACATTTTTTCGCCCGCGTAGGTCTGAAGTAATGAGCTTGCCATTATTTGCAGATGCGTGAGTAAGGCAATACCGACCATAAGGACGGTCAAAAATATTAACAAGGCAGTGGGAGACTGTAGGGCGACTGACGGCAATATTTCCTTGAAAACCGTTGGAATGGGTTGGGTGCCGATGACAGAGTCCACCGCGAACTTCAATGGCACAGGAGTTAAGAGCGCCAGTGGGGTAGAAAGCAGGCTCAGAAAAAAGATTCCTCCAATGTGGAGCCAATACGGTCGCACTTGATGCATTACGCGTTTATAGAGTCTCCAATCGGTAAGTCGTCTTGCTGAAGTCATTTCGTATCTGATGGTATGGTTTGCTTGATCGCAGTTTTGATGGTCCCTATTGCCTTGGCACTTTCCATGAACATTCGTAACACAACCAGAAAGGTTCCCGTACCAAAAATACCGCAAACAGCCCAGGCTTGATCGGCCCCGGCACTGATAGAGAGAAGTAATAAAAGGAAAGCCAATGCCACTCCACCCGGGTAGAACTTTGGCCACCACCAAAGACGAATAAACTGACTGCCGGATCCGTGATCTTCAGTAGCCATGAGCAAACGGGCTGTGCTGAATATTCCCCCACGGACTTCCAAATCCCAACGATCGAAATCACCTCCATGGGTCACGGCAGCACCGTCTTTTCGGATGGCGTCATAGAGCAAGTAGAGCCTCGTATTTGGATCTTTCCAATCTTCAGACCAGACGGACTTACATTTTGGCCATGGAGAGGAAAAACCGGACGATCGAACGCGCCAGGGAGAAAGGCCACTCCCCAATCGGCCGAACAGCCGCGCTAATGGCTGAATCATATGGAGGATAGCCGTAAGAATTCTTCTCTTGAGATTGTAAGAAAAGGAAGGAGATTGCGTGGGAAAGTTGGCTTTTACTGTACCCAAGCACACTTGAATTATTGGGAGGAATAGAGCTAAAGCCAGAACCGGCACTGTCCATAATAATGGTGGCCAGAGAAGACCCAAAAGCGAGATTCCTGCCAGTACCGTCGAGACCAGGTACCACTCGGGCAAGGTCGTCAACGAAAAGAGACCTATGGGCGATCCCGAATAAAGAGACTGAAAAGGTGCACTGCCCCAGGTCCCGTGGTAAATGCGATGGGCCCATGTCAGGCTCTCGGTGAGGCCTTTCCCGTAAATACGTCCGCCCCATGCAGTGTGGCCCACAGCATTGTATTTGTCTGGCCATTTCTTCTCCAGTAGTGCTTCTGCTTTTCCATAGCCAAGTTGCTGTTTCCAGTAGGCTGTAATCGAATTTCGACAATGATGCCAAACTTTGGCAGCGGGGTGGTACCCTAATGTCCAGCCTTTCTCCTGTAACCGCCAACAAATATCGACATCATCTCCTGCATTACGAAATTGAGGATCAAAACCGCCTATGGTTTCAAGCGATTCCTTGCGAAAGGCCATATTGCAGCCTGGGATGTGCTCTGCCTCACAATCAGTAAGGAGTACATGCTGTGGTCTTCCGGGTGCGTTAGCCACACAATCTGCTATCCATTGATCGCCCAATGGGGGAAGATTCGGTCCTCCAACTCCCGCATGAGAAGTAGATGAAAAAGTCATGGCCAGGTACGTCAGCCAATGTGGATCAGGGTACGCATCACCATCGATATACGCCACTATCTCTCCTGTCGCCGCTTCGAGACCTGTGTTTCGCGCAGAACTCAAGCCACGATTAGGTGTGCTAATCAATTGGACCTCATACTCCTTTGCTATAGGAGCTGTTAAATCAGTGGATCCATCGTCTACCACGATGACTTCATATTTAGGGTATTGGAGGTGTTTCAGTCCTTCTAAACCTTCACGAATGGTTCGCTCCTCGTTATAGCAGCACATGATGACCGAAATTTTTGGCCAATTTGTGTTTTCGGGAAATGGAATATCTTCAAATGCTTTGCTCACACCTAATAGGGCGGGCTTCGGCGATCGATCTTTCCTTGTGAGGCCAAAGGCCCAATCATCGACCTCGGCTCCCCCTCTGTACCATTCATCAGTCCAGCTAAACACCACTGCTCCCAGACAACCCGCAGCAAAGGTCGTCTGAATCTGCCATCTTAGAGTCTCTGCCTGTCTTTCCTCGCCATTTCTCAAGCCATCCAATCCGACCTCACTCATTAAAAGAGGACGATCTCCGGCGATGTTTTGTAGGCGATGAAGATAAGCCGCAAGTCCCTCCTGCGACTCGAGATAGACATTGAAGCTCACTAGATCTAGGAATGGAAGCTGCAAATATTCGGTGGTGGGGTAATTGACGTAAGTGACAATGCTATCAGGGTCCTCAACTTTGACTGCCCAGTAGAGTCGTTCCAGGTACGCCTCAACTTGCCTTCGGCCGAGCCACCGTAGGATGGAGGCTGGAATTTCATTACCTAATGCGTAACACAAGAGAGCCGGATGGCCCACACAAGTCTTTACTTTGGCCCGAATAAGACCCTCAACATCCTGAGGCTTTTTTTTATCAATGAGATAACCTACATATTGTTCCGCTGAAAGGCCGACCATAACTCGAAGTCCATGCTGCCATGCAATATCAAGGAGAAAACGTGGCGGTGTTGTATGGGGAATTCGGACGGTGTTAAATCCGCTGGCTGCCATTTGAGCAAAGTCTTGCTGGATGATTTCCCTGTCCTGGTACTCTTGACCATTTGAATCTGGCGAGAACGCTCCGTAAGAAACCCCTCGGACCCAAAACTTTTTATTACCCAGCCATAGGAACTTGCCTTTAACCTTGGGCCTTTGACTTTTATTGCTGATCGATTCTTCCCCTGAATAAACCGGAGATATAGATCCATCATTTAGAAGCATTTAATTAATAATTGAAAAAATAAAAATTGTTGGACGAGACTTTGGACTCGTTAAACGGTCCTCAATAATGGGGGCATATTTTTTGTGTGTCTATACTCCTTTTGAGGGGCCCCCCTAACTGGTCTATCCCCGACATTGTGGACACATCTGAAAAGCATGATACTGCTCAAGGAAGTGTGTTGGTGAATTCAATTTCTCCATTTTTACATTTGGTAAAAGCGAAAATTGAAAAGACGCTTTGTGAGAAACTGTATGTCCGCTTTGAGTTGTGAGTTCAATTGATCAACGCAACACTTTATCTTATCTTCTAGAGATACAGAAGGAGTGTGCCCATGAAACACTGCACCCGCATCAACTTTACGGCTGCCCAACGAGCGGACATTTGGGATCGCTGGCAGCGTGGCGAATCCATGCGGTCCATTGGCCGCCTCTTTGAACGAGAGTCCTCCTCGATT
>JAJDBR010000043.1 GCA_029261275.1 Nitrospirales bacterium | reverse complement strand
TTGGCCAAGGAATTTCGTTCAGGCTATGCCTTTATTTTTGATGTGCTGATGGATATTGGTGGGTGGCGTGATATGCATCGCCATCGGCGGTGCCAACAGATTCAACAAAATTTCACGACCGTGCATGGGTATGAAGTGCCTTCTATTTTGGCTGAGGCTGGCGTAGAGAAAGAATATCGACAAGCGATGGATGCCGTGCAGCAAGATATTGAGCGTTTGCGTTTGGATAATCAAGAAGCTGGGCTCTATGCGATTCCCTTTGGGTTTCGCGTGCGGTGCCTGTTTAAAATGGATTTTGCTGAGGTGGAATACATTTCCAAATTGCGTTCAGGTGTGAAAGGGCATTGGTCCTATCGCACGGTGGCTTGGGAAATGAAAGAGCAAATGCTCAAGCAACATCCGTATCTGGGTAGTTTGATTCAGGCAACTTCTCCGGATATCGAAGATTCGTTGACTCGGTAATTATCCAAATTAGAAGATCGGAATTCTTTGTGACGTCCCGTGACAACTCTACTATCGAATCAGCTATTACCGCAGGGCAATGGGATGCTGTGTATGATAAGGCCTCTTCTTGGTCAGAACAGGCCGATTGTGGACCCTTACCATTTTTTGCGCTGAATGTGGTGTGCTTATTGCGCGGAGATTTTGTTCAAGCTTGGAGGGTCTATCCGCAAGCCCTTGGGGATGAAACCCATGTTCAATTGGTTCGGGAGTGGGTGAGGGTTCTTGGAGAACGCTATCCCGATTCGCCAGATATGGCCTTGTTCGAAGGGATCTTTCATACGCAATCTGGTCTGCTCGATGATGCCTTTGCCTGTTTCGAACGGGTAGTCGCTTTAGCACCGCAGTCGCCCTATCCACACTTTTTCCTTGCCCAAATTCATCAACGTCAGGGGCGAATAGATCAAACGGTGAAAGCCTTTCGGGAGGCCATTAAACGAGATCAGTCTTATGTGGCTGCTCGGCTCAAGCTGGGTGTGGTCTATCAAGAACAGGGACAACTGGAGATGGCGATTCCCCAGTATCGAGAGGTCTTGAAACTTCGTCCCGATGAGGCCGTAGGGCATACGAATTTGGCTTGTGCGCTTGCCGAGCAAGGCAAGCTTGATCCTGCCATTGAAGAATACAAGAAAGCCTTAACCCTCAGTCCTGAGGATGCGGAAGTCCATTTTGCTTTGGGAGGGCTCTATGAGAATAAGGGCCGTGTCGATTTGGCAAAACGCCAGTACGAAGAAGCCCTTCGTCTGAAACCAGATTTTGGGCCTGCGGCCACGGCTATCGGGTGGTTTTTGTATGACAAAGGGCAAAATGACTTTGCGATGGATTATTTTAGCAAAGCCTTAATTGCCAATCCCAATGATGCCGATGCTACGTTTGGGGTGGGTCGAATCTATGAAGAAAAACGGATGCCTGAGCTGGCGGTTGAACACTACCAGAAGGCCTTATCCATGGAAAAAGACCCGGGCCGTAAGATGCGGATCATCAATTTCATGGATAAGATATTTGGGTAAGCGAAGGATTAGTCTTCGCGGAGAATGCGCTGAATGGCGGACATTTGGGCATTGAGGTCTCCCGCGTTTTTGACTTCTTGCTGGATTTGCTCTTGTAAGTAGGTTGAGTAGCCCACTTTTTCAACAAAGAGGCGGAAAAACTCATCGGATGGGAGAGCGGTTTTGGTTTGGAGCTCCCTGAGAATATCGTCACTGATTGGAATGAGTGTACTGCCAATGTGTAGAATGCCTTTGTAGTAATTCCCTGCTCCTCGAATCTCAAGTCGCAGTCCCGGTTTGGGCTTCACGGTTTTGTCAATTGGTGTCTCCGAACTGCTTGAATTTTCAGGTAAGTTTTCCATAGGCGAGCGCAATTGTAGGGCATCAGGAATTGTAATGACAAGGACCTCCATCCGTCTTGACTGGTTGGGGACCCTATGCTAGCGTAGCCTCCTTTTCGGCGCCGTGCCTCGTGTTTTTCCTGCCGTTTGCGCCTTCAACTTTAAGGATGGAGTATATCGTCGATCATGTCACGCGTGTATAACTTCAGTGCTGGACCCGCAATGTTGCCGGAAGCCGTGTTGAAACAAGCGAAAGAAGAATTGTCGGATTGGCATGGAGCTGGTGCTTCAATTATGGAATTGAGTCATCGGGGCAAAGAGTTTGTCTCCGTGGCGGCCGAAGCCGAGAGGGATGTCCGGGAGTTATTGGGGGTGCCCAACAATTATAAAGTGTTGTTTCTCCAAGGTGGAGCTTCCACCCAATTTGCCACCATTCCCATGAACTTGTTGCGGGGAAAGACATCCGCCGATTACATTTTGACGGGGGCCTGGGGCAAAAAAGCCATTACCGATGCCAAAAAGTATTGCACCGTCAATTTAGCGGCATCCTCGGAAGGTGAAAAATTTACCAGTATTCCTCCATTCGAGCGTTGGACCTTACAGAAAGATGCGGCCTATGTGCATTATACCCCCAATGAGACAATTGGCGGTGTGGAATTCCACTGGATTCCAGATACAGATGAAGTGCCATTAGTGGCTGATTATTCCTCAACGATCTTATCTCGACCTATTGATGTCAGTCGTTTTGGTCTCATCTATGCTGGGGCACAAAAAAACATTGGTCCAGCGGGTGTCACTTTGGTGATTGTCCGGGATGATCTTATTGGCGATGTTCTGTCTACTACCCCAAGTGTGTTTGATTATGCCAAGCAAGCTGAAGCTGATTCGATGTTAAATACTCCCCCAACCTATGGAATATATCTGGCTGGCCTGGTCTTTAAATGGGTTAAAGCGCAAGGGGGTCTGGCAGGGATGGCCACCATAAATGAACGCAAAGCCAAGAAGTTGTACGCGGCTATTGATGGGTCAAACTTCTACAGCAATCCCGTTGAAAAAGCGTCGAGGTCCTGGATGAACATCCCATTTATCTTGGCCGATGCTAAGTTGGATAAGGAATTTTTAGCTGGTGCAACGGCTGCCGGGTTAACGACATTGGAAGGGCATCGTTCGGTTGGGGGCATGCGTGCTAGTATTTATAATGCCATGCCTGAAGCGGGTGTCGATGCATTAATCTCTTATATGAGCGATTTTGAGGTACGCAAAGCCTAATCAACGAATGAATCTTTGAGCTTCTTGATTCTTTTCGCAACGGAGTGACGTATGAATATTTTAATCAGTGACAGCCTTTCTCCTAAGGGAGTAGAGGTATTAGAGCGCGCAGGGTTTTCCGTTGCGGTCAAAACCAAATTATCGAAAGAAGAGTTGTTGCAGGAAATTAGCAATTATGAGGCGTTAATCGTACGTTCTGCCACCAAAGTTACCAAAGAGGTGATTGAAGCTGGAGGACGTCTTCGTATTGTAGGGCGCGCTGGGACTGGTTTGGACAACGTTGATACTGAAGCCGCGACACGTCGAGGCATTGTGGTCATGAACACCCCTGGGGGCAATACCATCACAACGGCTGAACATACCATGTCAATGATTGCAGCGATGAGTCGCAAAATTCCCCAAGCCACCAAATCCATGAAGGATGCCAAGTGGGAAAAAAGCAAGTTTATGGGGAGCGAGCTGTATAATAAGACCTTAGGCTTGGTAGGGTTGGGCCAAATCGGATCCTATGTCACCAAATTGGCTCAGGGATGGTCCATGAATGTCATTGGATATGATCCCTATCTCGCTGTGGACCGCGCGAAGCAAATGGGGATTGAGGTTGTGGAACTTGAAGAACTATTCCATCGTGCGGATGTTATTTCCGTTCACACTCCTCTCACAAATGAGACTCGAGGAATCATTAATTCCGAGACCATGGCGAAAATGAAAGATGGCGTCATGATCGTGAATTGTGCCAGAGGTGGCATCATTCACGAACAGGATTTATGTGAGGCCCTGAAATCTGGGAAAGTGGCGGCGGCGGCGTTTGATGTATTTGAAAAAGAGCCAGTTGACCCTCAACATCCACTTCTGAGTTTGGATAACTTTACCTGCACTCCTCATATTGGCGCCTCGACAGAAGAAGCCCAAGAAAATGTGGCCATTGGTATTGCCGAACAGTTCGTGGATTATTTTAAACGAGGTATTGCTCGTGGGGCAGTGAATGTTCCATCGGTGGCCCCGGAGGTCTTACCGCAACTTCAGCCTTATTTATTCCTGGCGGAACGGATGGGTCGCTTCCAAGCACAATTATTAGATGGTGGGCTTAAATCTGTCACGGTCGAATATGTCGGCGAGGTTTCGCAATTAGGGGTCGCTCCCATTACGGTGGCCATATTAAAGGGTTTGCTGTCTCCAATTTTGGAAGATGTCATTAACTTCGTCAATGCTCCCATTGTGGCAAAAGAACGTGGTATTGAAGTCAAAGAAGTCAAAAGCAGCGATGCCGGTGATTTTACGAGTTTGATTCGGATTAAGGTTGAAGCAGGACAAAAGGCATACAACTTGGCTGGCACCCTCTTCCATCGGCAAGAACCTCGGATTGTGGAAATTAACCAGTTTCAAGTCGAGGTGGTCTCAGAAGGGCAAATGATCTTGATTGATAATGTGGATCGTCCAGGTGTGATTGGGATGGTCGGACAGATTTTAGGCAAGCATGAAGTGAATATTGCTCGCATGCAATGTTCACGCGTTGAGCGGGGAGAATCGGCACTCTTGATTATTGGGCTGGATACCTCGCTTGCTTCTCCGGTTTTAGATCTTCTCAAGCAGGAGAAAGATATTCTATCGGTTCGCATGGTCGATCTTGGCTAATGTGACGTCTCTTCCGAATTAACTACCCTTGGCCACACGGCTTCAGATGGTAGGTTTTCTTTCAGCTCTCCCATGAAACCGCCCCGTTCCCTCATCCCAATCGGTACCGCTACCTTACTACCTGAGACGGCTCAGCATGTCCGAAAACTGGAAGACCAATTGTTGGTCTATTTGGCGAGGTGGGGCTACCAGGAAATTATTCTTCCTACCTTTGAATATCTGGATGTCTTGTCAGTAGGACTCTCCCCTGAAGTGTTAGACCAGTGCTACAAATTTGCTGACCGAACCTCTGGGCGCATGCTGGTGCTGCGTCCAGACGCGACGGCCCAGATTGCTAGAATGGTGGCCATGGGGTTAGGGGGAGAAGCTCTCCCTTTGCGTTTTTCCTATCGCACTACAGTTTTTCGCTATGAATTGGAGCATCGAGGTCGAGATCGTGAAGTGTTTCAGGTGGGGGTTGAGCTGGTTGGAAGTGACACCTATCAGGGCGATGCCGAAATGGTGACGATGTTGGCTGGCCTCTTTGGACAAGTGGGGCTGCCGAAGTGGAAGATTTCTTTAGGGCATGTCGGGTTTTTTAAGGCGTTGTTATCTCGGTCAGGGTTGTCTACAACTGGGAGAAAACAGGCGGAGTTGGCGGCCGCCCGTAAAGATTTACCGAGATTGGAGCAGATATTAACGACCGAACGCCTCCCTCGACAGATGGCGCGAAACATCCTCCAAGTCCCAGAACGCTGTGGTCAACTAGAGGTCTTGGAATGGGGAAAGCGGATTGCTGGAAAAGATGCACAATTACTCAAGCCGTTGAATCGTTTGGAGCAAGTGTTTCAACAGCTGGAGCAGACTGGTGTTCAACAACATGTCTTGTTGGATTTAGGCGAGTTCCGTGGGTTTGATTATTACGATGGTGTTGTTTTTGATGTTTTTACATCAGCCGCAGGAAGTGAAATCGGTGGCGGAGGGCGGTACAATCATTTGGTTGGCCGATTTGGGCGCGATTTGCCAGCTATTGGGTTTGGGTTGGATTTAGATCGGCTATTTTCGGCTCTAGAGCCTGGTGGACAATTAGGGAATAATGGTTTTTCTCCGGTACTATTAGTTTCCCATGGGCGGCAAGCCGAGGAAGCCTTTGTCTTAGCGCAGCAATTGCGGGGTGTAGGCATCAGTGTGATTGAGGAGACAATGAAAACTACCCAGAAATCTTTTCTGACTTGGGCAAGGAGTGAAGCTCGACGTCGAGGTATCTTCCGCGTCGTACTGTATGAATGCAAGAAAGGCACAACTGAATCCGTACTCTTATTGGATTATTCGGTTTCTTTTTTGAAACCTCGGCAGTCTCGAGTGGCTATCCAAAAATTACCGCAACAGTTGAGAGCGGAGATTCATGGGAATTTCTGAAATTACAGGTGTTCGAGTCCCTCCGCAAAATCTAGAGGCTGAGCAATCAGTGCTCGGCGCGATTCTGTTGGACAATGGGGCCCTCAATCGTTCTATGGAAATTTTGTCGGAAGAGGATTTCTATCGTACAGCGAATCAGATGGTGTATCGCAGCATGGTCGGATTGTCTGAACGTAACCAGCCCGTTGATCAAATTACCCTGACTGATTATTTGCGAGGCACGGGAGAATTAGACCAGGTTGGAGGAGCATCCTATATTGCTGAATTGGTCCAATTGGTGCCTAGTGCGGCCAACATTCGCTATCACTGCCAAATTGTTCGGGATAAATCATTGCTCCGAGGGTTGGTGCGGACAGCCACTGATGTGGTGATGAAAGGGTACGAAGGCACGACACAAACTGACGAGCTGCTTGAATTTGCCGAGCGCGAAATTTTTCGCTTAGCCCAAGGGCATTTGGGAGGAGCGTTTGCTCCTGTCCGTAGCATCCTGCAGGAAAGTATTGAGATTGTTGATCGGCTTTATAGTCGCCAAGAGAAAATTACTGGGGTGCCTACGGGTTTTGATATTGATAATTTTACTGCTGGCCTCCAGCCTTCTGACTTAATTATCATTGCGGGTCGACCGAGTATGGGGAAGACGAGCTTGGCCTTAGGAATGGCCGAACATGCCGCGCTTCATGCAAACGCGGTCGTTGGGATTTTCAGCTTGGAAATGTCTCGTGCGCAACTTGTTTTGCGCATGCTCAGTTCTCAAGCTCATCTGGATTCTCATGCGGTCAGGACCGGGCAATTAAAAGGGCCAGATTGGGAAGCGCTCACAGGAGCTGCGAGTCAATTGCAAGATGCCAAAATCTTTATCGATGATTCAGGAAATCTGAGTGTCCAGCAAATGCGGGGGAAGGCCCGGCGTCTTAAAGCCGAGCATGGACTGGATCTCCTGATCATTGATTATTTGCAATTGATGGAGGGACGGAGCACGTCTGAATCCCGGCAGCAGGAAATTTCTGATATTTCACGGGCCTTAAAAGGTTTGGCAAAGGAACTGAATATTCCCGTGGTAGCTCTCTCGCAGTTGAGCCGAGCGGTGGAGAACCGGAAGCCTCCCATCCCGGTATTAGCTGATCTTCGTGAGTCAGGTGCTATTGAACAAGATGCGGATGTGGTGATGTTTATATACCGAGAAGAGGTGTATGATCCAGACACGGATGATAAGGGCATCGCCAAAATTCTTATTCGAAAACATCGGAATGGACCCATTGGAGAAGTTTCGCTTCAATTCCATGACAGTTATGCGAAATTTCATAACTTAGCGCCTCGGTCTGGTATAGTATAAAGGATAATCTTTGCGCGATTGGCCTAAAGTGACGAATTCTTCCTTGTATCAAGTGAGTTCGAGTCGTTCCGTGAAACCATTTCCTCTTTGGCTGAGTCCCATTCGAACCTATATATTAAGTATCCCTCTGTTAATTGTGTCATGCGGTATCGCCCCTCAACCTGTTTTTCATGAGCAGGCAGATTCCTCCACGATTCAAGAAATAACCCATCCTCAAGCCTATTTCCATTTTCTTCGAGGTTCTCTATCCGAATTGAATAATGATAGCTCTCAGGCGTTAGAAGCCTATCAGGCTGGGTTGAGATTTGATCCAGAATCAGTTTTCTTAAAATTCAGAATTGCCAAACTTCATTATGCCCTGGCTCACATGGCCGCTGCTGTGGATATGGCCCAACAAATTCCGGTTGAACACATAACCAATGTGCGCATGTTTTTAGATCTTTCAAAAATATTCTCTGGGGCCGGAGAACGTGATCACGCCCTCCAGATCTTAGCGGTAGGCCAGAGAAAATTTCCTTTGGAGTCACGGCTTTATCTTTCTCATGGAAATTTGTTGCTAAATGAGAAGGACTATCTGCAAGCCGAAAAAGTGTTTCGTGATTTCTTGCAATATGTACCCGACTCGGCAGAGGCCTATTATTATTTGGGTATTGTCGCGGCAGAAAAGCACTCAACATTGGAGGCTCTAGGGCATTTTGAGAAAGCCATTGCCCTGAATACCTCGTTGGAACGTGCCTATATTCAATTAGTTGAACTTCTGGAAGAGTCAGGCGAGTCTCAACAAGCTATTACATTAATAGAAACATATTTAAAGGATGTGAATGCGCATCATCGGGAATTTCGCTTGCGCCTTATCCGTTTGTATGTCGCTCAAAAAGATGCCGAACAAGCCCTTGGACATCTAGATTACTTACTTGAACAAAACCCCGGTGATCTTCATGCCCAGGTCAGAAAGGCGCAAGTTTATGGAGAACAGGGGAATTTTACTGCGGCGATTGAGGAATTGGATTCGGTGTTACGTGACCGACCGAATGAATTACGGGTGCGAGATTTTTTGGGTTTGTTGTATGAAGAAATAAAAGACTACGAGCGGGCCATTCAAACCTATCAAGCCAATTTAGAGATTGACCCTACGTTCTTCGACAGTATTTTACATTTGGGATTTGTGTCGTATCGCCTGGAGCGAAACGATGAGGCGCTCTCGTATTTGGATCAAGCGGTCACTCTCAATCCTAAGCGCCCGGAGCCTTATTTGTTGTTGGGTCTGACCTATTTCCAGTTGAAGGATTATCAAAAAGCCAAGGCCAGTTTAGAGGAAGGAATTCATCAGGACCCCTCCAATGCTGAGTTGCATTTTAATTTGGGCACCGCTTATGACAAGCTAGATCGTTTTGGTGAGGTTGTCAAAGAAATGGAACAGGCCTTGAAATTGAATCCTGAACATGCGGATGCCTTGAATTATTTGGGCTATAGTTATGCTGATCGTGGAATCAATGTGGAAGAAGCTGTGACGTTGACTCAACGTGCTGTGGCGATCAAACCGCATAACGGGTATTACGTGGATAGTTTAGGCTGGGCTTTATTTAAGGTTGGACGAACTGATGAAGCCCTGGAAATGATGCAGCGTGCTGTCGCATTGGTGTCAGATGATCCGGTTATATACGAACACCTTGGTGAAATATTTTTGCTCCAAAAAGAACTCGAAAAAGCTCGAGAAGCTTGGATGCATTCCCTACAGCTGGATTCCACGAATGATGCGCTTAAGCAGCGATTCCGAGATACGGGATTTGGAGAGCCCGTCCCAACTCTATCCCAGCAATCTACCTATACTCCATAACCTGGTTCTTTCACCACAGTACTGCCGGCCCTAATCTTCCTAGACTAAATAGGTAGTTTTTTCTCTGTTGGCCAGCTGAAGGAATCTCAGGTTGTATGGATAGACTGTCCCTTAAGATTTGTCCATATTCTGGCGATTAGGAGAATCTGATAGAATGCCTAAGGGTACTTTCAAATTGTGTGGTTATTGTTTGAAATTCATGAATATTGGCATATGTTTGTAGAAATTGATGGAATTTTTTCAAAAACTAGTTGTGGGAAGAGCTCTTAGCTCTTTGCGAATTTCAAATGTAAATAAATCGGATGAATTACTAAAGGCAACACTATAATGGAGGGATCACTCTCTTCGGAGGTTAGCGTATGAACCGTCGAAACATAGTAGGCAATCAAAAGGGTTTCAGTTTGACAGAGCTCATGATCGTGGTGGCCATTATCGGTATTTTGGCCACGATCGCCATCCCAAACTTTCTGCGCTATCAGGCCAAAGCGAAGCAAACTGAAGCGAAAAGTAATTTAGTGGCGCTCCATACTTCAGAAATCGCATATTTTGCTGAAAACAATGGGTTCATTGATGACTTTAATGCGATTGGCTTTGGTGTCAGTGGAGCCTCCCAACGTTACTACTATGAATTGGGTGGATCTAGCTTAGGGACCTTGCCTCCTGGTTGCACCGCTTCGACCTTGGATGCCGTTAGTGCAACCAGTTTTACGGCAGTGGCGATTGGAAATATTGATGGGGATGCGACCTGTGATGTCTGGACAATTAACGATCAAAAAGTTTTGGTGAATGTCACAAATGATGTGTCATCATAAGGTTGTTAATAGCCTGCTGTCATTAAAGGAAACCTTTCAAGAAGATTTATGTATCCCCCGAATTAAATTGCAGAATAATGGTAAGGGTTTAGGCTCAAGAGTAAGAGGAGGATTGAGTGGATTTAGGGGAAAAAATTAGGAATCGATCAGCTGAGATTGGAGTCGTTGGTTTGGGCTATGTGGGACTGCCGTTGGCCGTACTTCAAGCCAAAACGGGTTTTCATGTTTTTGGGATTGATGAAGCAGCTGCCAAGGTTGCGATGGTCAACCAAGCGGATAATTATATCTCAGATGTCGATGATGCTAAATTGCGTCAGGTCGTGGACCAAAAACGTTTGGAGGCGACAACTGATTTTTCAGTATTGCAACAATGCGATATTATCCTCATTTGTGTCCCCACACCGTTGACTCGAAATAAAGAGCCGGATATTTCCGCCATTGTGAAAGTTCTTGGACATCTTGCCAATTATGCGCATCCCAATATGCTGGTGGTATTAGAAAGTACGACTTACCCTGGAACCACGGAAGAAGTCATTGTGCCTGCGTTGACAGCGAACGGGCTCACGGTGGGAAAAGACCTCTTTGTGGCGTTTTCACCGGAACGTGTTGATCCGGGAAATTCAGACTTTAAAACCCACAATACCTTCAAGTTGGTTGGCGGCGTGACACAAAATTGCCAGGCGATATCCAAGTTATTTTATGAACAGTCTATCGTCAAAATTTTCCCCCTCAGTTCTCCGCGAGTGGCCGAAATGGCCAAAGTATTTGAAAATGTATTTCGATCAGTGAATATTGCACTGGTGAATGAACTGACAATGTTATGTGAGCGGATGAAC
>JAJDBR010000042.1 GCA_029261275.1 Nitrospirales bacterium | reverse complement strand
AAATGATTTAGGTTGGTCATTGCAAAATTCCAAGATAAAGGCATGGGGCTGGTCAAACCGTTCACTGGTTGGATTGGGTCCTCGTCCATCATACACGGTGAGATAGCTCAGAGCCTTTGAAAAAAAGAGGAAGGGCCGGTTAGGGGAATGATACCGTTCCTTCCACTCGCCGACAAGGCGAACAAAATCGTCATAAATGCGAGGATCCACCTTCCAATCAATGTCATACTCAAAGTCATATGCGATTTTATTCAAATCCACTTTTCGTGCATCGTATACATATTTATATGCCAGGCCTGGCCCGGTGAGACGAATCCCATATCGCTCTGGCCATTTAAAATACGGGCTGAATCGTTCTAGCCATAATTTCGAGGTAGATTCAGGTGGCTGGAGATGCAGTAGCGATGGGATAATTTCCATTTGTCGCTGATAATCATCATTCGTTTCACCAGGAAAACCCAACAAAATATTCCAAGACAAGTCAATATTGTAATAGCGACTCCATTTCAAGCATTGAATATTCTGTAGGGGACTGACGCCCTTATCCATTTCCTTGAGTTGCGTCTGGCTAAGGCTTTCGATCCCTGGCTGCATGCATTTGACGCCGCCCTGAGCCAAAGTTTGAATTTGGCGTTTATTGAGATTGCTTTTGGTTTCCATAAATACATCAAGGTCCACATGTCGTTGGGCCAGTTGGCCAAACAAACCGTCCACATATTTCATGTCGATAATATTATCGACCAAGCGAAAGCGGGTGGTGTCGTAACGGCTTGAGAGATACTCCAATTCGACAGCCACCTGCGTGGGAGACTTAGCCCGAAAATCCATCGCCTGAGCATTCAATCCGCAAAAAGTACAATGATGTTTTTCGCCCCACCAACAGCCTCGCGACCCTTCATACAACAAAATACGATTGAGCCCTGTCGACCCTTGACGGTTTAATTCGTCTAATTCCGAAAAGTAGTCGTCGTAATCTGGAGGGGGTGCTTGGTCGAATTGTGTCACCAACTGTTCATTGGGAGTGAAACAAATCTTGCCGTCTTTTCGATGAGCAATACCGTGGGGAATTTCGGTTTCCTGTTTCAGTAAAATGCGTTGGACCAATGAAGGAAAGGAATGTTCACCTTCCCCGCTGACCACGTAATCGATCCAAGGAAATGCCCGAAACTGTTCGAGCCCCATCTCGCCATCAAAATTAGCCCCACCAAAGACAATTCGAACATCTGAATACACATCCTTGATCAATTTCGCCAAGGAAAGGCTTGCGACGTTTTGATCAAAGGTCGAAGTGAAACCGACGACATCGTATTGATCCCAGTCCACAGTGGTCAGGGCCCAGGTTAAAAATTGTGGGGCAATAGTTCGAGCGATCTCTTCCAAGTGCCCAATCGAACAACCAGCTTCTCTCGCCGTATCTTCAAAGACTGGCTTGAATATCTGCGGATATTGGGCATGTTTCGGGTTATCTCGAAAGAGGAGGGCTGAAAACAGCCATTCACCAAAGAGCCCACGTTTCTCGCACAAAATTTCATAGAGCGGGACGCCAATCTTATGCGCGAATTGCAAATTGAAGTGGTAGGTTTTGGTGTCGATGTCTTGTGATTTTAAAAGGGCCGACAGGGTCCCTAGTTGAATAGACGGAAATTTTGAATATGAAAACGGCATGGTGACCAGCGCAACTCTCGTTCCGAAGGAACGGAAGTCGGCGGTGAGTTCAGGGGCGGAAGGATTAATCTGTTGCGCTCCTGAAGGGTCTGGCTGAATAAGGGTAGGGCTGCTGGGTGCCATGGGTCGTTAGAGATTCAATGGAGGAAGGGCGAACGCTCGATCAGCTTTGGCTGCTAGGAAAAAATCACTCTCGGTCAATCCCTGAATTTTATGTGTCCAAATCTCCACTTTGCATTTTCCCCAGGCTAAGTAAAGATCGGGATGATGTCCTTCAATTTCAGCCACATTTCCCACTCGATTGGTAAAGGCTAAGGCGTCGGCAAAGTTAGGGAACTCATACGTCCGTTCGATATGGCCTTGATCGTTAAGTGTCCATCCTGATTCCAATTGCTCTAGCAATTCTTGAATTTTTTGAGAATCTAATGAGGGAACCCCACCACGACATGGCACACAGGTATTATCTGCTAATCCCATAATTCATCCCCCTTTGATCAAAGGACCAAGAAAAAAAAATGAAAAAGCTTGTGGCCCTTAGGGCTTCAAGTATGGATCGATTATAGACCCTATCTGGCTCGGTAGACAATTACATGTACATAGCCCAACCTGTTTCGTTCATAAGATTTCCGCACAAAAAATGTTTGATGATTAGCTTGAGAGGCAATCCTAGGTTTCATCTGTTTTTGAGGAAATATTTGGTAGTGGGACAATTCCTGTGTGTCAAAAACGCACATTACCAGAAGATCAATTGACAAGCGGATTCTTGAGCAGGTAGATATTTCGTCGCCTCTATGCCCTCCCATAGGTTTGGCGAGGGTGGGACACAAGAGGTGTTTTCTCAAGGAGTTGTTTGTATGCCAGTCAATGCGCTTCGAAAAAAAGGGGCCAGAATGAGTCTTCAGGAGGCGCTGGATCGTGTTGGGAAACTCGAGCGGCTCTCTTACAGTAGCAACCAGCATGAAGCAGCTTTAGCTGCGATGCGTCTCAAAAGTTTTGATGTGGAGACTGCTCGTGCTCCAAGGGTAGAAACGGTGGTTGATGACACCTTGATTCGAGGCGATAATCTCAATGCCGATAAACATATCGAAATTCTTGAAGAAGTGCCTGTTATTCCCTATGAAACCATGGATGAAATCACGGTAGAACAACATTCAGAAAAACCTAAAGTGAATTGGGATGAACTCCACTTTGAGTTGATA
>JAJDBR010000041.1 GCA_029261275.1 Nitrospirales bacterium | reverse complement strand
CAGGTCGATCGGGTATCTATCATCACAGGATAAGGCGACCTATGGGTTGGAAACGCAAAGACTTACTCACGATTACAGAGCTGTCGGTTGAAGAAATTGATCTGATTCTGTCAACAGCAGAATCATTAAAAGAAGTAGGCGGGCGTGATATCAAAAAAGTTCCAGCCCTTCGTGGCAAAACAGTGGTGAACTTGTTTTTTGAACCTAGCACACGGACTCGTACTTCTTTTGAATTGGCGGCCAAAAGATTGAGCGCCGATGTCATTAATTTTTCTCCATCGACGAGTAGTGTTGTTAAAGGGGAAACGCTCATTGATACCGCACGAAACATCGAGTCCATGCAAGCAGATATCATTGTGCTTCGGCATTCTTCTCCTGGCGCAGCAGAACATTTAGCTCGGTTCGTCCAATCTTCGGTGATTAATGCTGGAGATGGGTGGCATGAACATCCCACGCAAGCGCTCTTGGATGTGTTTACCATTAAGGAAAAGATGAACCACATCGAAGGGCTCACTGTCGTGATTGTTGGGGACGTGGCTCATAGTCGTGTGGCACGATCAAATATTGCCGCCTTAACGAAATTGGGGGCTGAAGTCCGAGTCGTGGCGCCACCAACCATGCTACCTTTATCCGTTGAACGGTTAGGGGCTCGCGTGTTTTACCGTTTTAATGACGCATTGGTTGGAGCAGATGTCATCATGATGTTACGGTTACAACGAGAACGGCTTGGGCGAGCTTTGCTTCCGAGTACGCGGGAATATGCCACACTATTTTGTCTCACCTCTGAACGTCTCAAGCTGGCCAAGCCCGAGGCGATCGTCATGCATCCTGGCCCGTTGAACCGAGGAATTGAAATCTCGCCAGCTGTGGCTGATGGCCCGGCAGCCGTCATTTTAGATCAAGTCACCAATGGGGTATCGGTGAGGATGGCTCTGATGTATTTATTATCCGGAGCCGCTTAACTTTTAGAGAAATAGGACATTATGAACGAAGACTCCTCGAATCCCATCTCATCCCAAACGATCTGTATCCAGGGTGGAACGGTCATTGACCCTGGTCATGTGAATGGACGCGCTGATGTCCTCATCCAAAGTGGAAAAATTGTGGAAGTGGGCTATCCACTCAAGTATTCGCTGAAGCAAGATTCTTCCGCCACTATTCTGGATGCCAGTGGTTGGATTGTGGCTCCTGGGCTCGTCGATCTTCACTGCCATTTGCGAGAACCGGGATTTGAATATAAGGAAACCATTGCTACCGGAGCCGCTTCAGCCGTCGCCGGCGGATTCACGTCTATCTGTGCCATGCCAAATACCCAACCTGTGAATGATAATGCCGCGATCACACATTTCATGTTGACCAAAGGGAAAGAGGCTGGGATGGCCAGAATTTTTCCAATTGGCGCTATCACCAAAAATTCAGATGGTGAAGAGTTAGCGAACATAGGAGAATTGGTAGGAGCTGGCTGTGTGGCGATCTCTGATGATGGACGTCCTGTCATGAATAGTTTAGTCATGCGTCGCGCGTTGGAATACGCCAAAGCCTTTGGCGTTCCAGTGGTCGATCATTGCGAAGATTTGCATTTGACCGATGGCGGATGCATGAACGAGGGAGTGGTTTCTACCGAATTGGGTATGCCAGGGATTCCTGATGCTTCTGAGGAAGTCATGGTGGCTCGAAACCTTGCTCTGGCTGATCTTACTGGCGTTTGTGTGCATTTAGCCCATTTAAGTACTGCACGTTCTGTGGAATTGGTCCGACATGCGAAATCTCAAGGGCTTCCTGTGAGTGCGGAAGTCTGTCCTCACCATTTTTCCATTACAGAAGAAGCCGTCCGTGGTTACCAGGCCAATGCGAAAATGAATCCACCTCTTCGAACCGATGAAGATATGCAGGCTCTCCGACAAGGTTTAGTGGATGGCACCATTGATGTGATTGCCACCGATCATGCCCCTCACGCACTACAAGAAAAACAATTAGAATTTGATACGGCACCGTTCGGAATCGTAGGCTTCGAAACAGCCCTGCCGCTGACTCTTCGACTTGTTCATGACGACATCTTGTCTATGGAACAGGCCCTTGATAAGTTGACTCGCGCGCCAGCTCATTTGTTTCATCTTCCGGTGGGGTCACTTTCAGCTGGGAGTTTGGCCGATGTGGTGATATTTGATGCAGAAGAAGAATGGGTAGTCGACCCCGAACAGTTTCAATCCAAAAGTCGTAATACCCCTTTTGGTGGTATGACGGTCAAAGGAAAAGTCAAAATGACCTTGGTCGAAGGTCGAGTGGTTTATGATGCCCGCTAACGTATGGAAAAGACACGCGTGAATTGGGGTACGATAGGATTTTTTGTTGAGATGTGTGCATTGACCTTATGGGTCGGTGGTTTGATTGTCATTATTGCCGTGGTCATTCCGGCCGTATTTAATTCTTTTGGAATGGAACCAGCCGGACGGTTCTTACGTCGAGTATTTGATGGCTATGGATATCTGAATCTTGGCATATTATGTGTTCTGACCCTCCTCGCTTTTTTTCGGTATCAGACCTATGGGCAAAATGCTTCTTTCGTTTTCTCAGTGACAGCAGGGGAGTGGTGGCTTCTTGGCGGAATGTTCGTGGTTACGCTGGGAATCATGGGGATTTTGGGACCTCAAGCCATTGCCTTACAAGAGGAAGCCTTTGAAGCCATATCCAAAGAACAGAAAGACCTCGCATACGGACAATTCTTTCGTCTGCATATGATTGTCCGGGCGCTCCATCTTGTGAATTTGGGCCTGGCGTTTTCTTTGTATATTCTGAAATTACGAAAAATACTTGTTCATCGTTTGGCTACTGCCATCTGATTTTTTACTTGAAAATACGCCGTTCGATGAAACGAAATAATAGAAGGATGATGATGATATGAGACCGGCGGTTTTGGCCTTAGCGGACGGCTCGGTATTTAACGGACAAGCGCTTGGATTTGAAGGGGAGACGATCGGTGAAGTCGTCTTTAATACCGCGATGACTGGATATCAAGAGATTCTCACCGATCCTTCCTATAAAGGACAGATTGTTCTAATGACCAGTACCCAAATAGGCAATTATGGTGTGACCCCTGAAGATGACGAATCTCGTCAGGTATGGGCAGAAGGCTTTATTGTACGAGAAGCCTCTAAGCGGATGAGCAATTGGCGGGCGCAGCAAACGTTTGAAGACTATTTGCTTCAACAGAAGATTGTGAGTATTCAGGGAATCGATACCCGTGCGTTAACGAGTCATCTGCGAGAGAAGGGCTCTCAAATGGGAGTGATTTCTCATGTGGATCTTGATGAAAAATCGCTCTCTGCGAAGGCCAAGGCAGTACCCTCCATTGTTGGTCGAGACTTGGTACATGACGTGACATGTGGTTCTCCTTATCAATGGTCAAAAGGAAGCTCAAACCCTTACTCTAATGGGAATAGACCTTCCAATTCTGTAGGGTCAGCATCTTCTTCTTATAAAGTTGTGGTGATGGACTTTGGAGTCAAACATCAAATTCTTCGAAGCTTGGTGGATGTAGGATGTGAGGTTCTGGTCGTGCCAGCCGCTACAAGTGCAGACGAAATTCGTGAACGACAACCTGACGGGCTCTTTCTCTCGAATGGTCCAGGAGATCCTGAAGGGGTCCCGTATGCCGTGGAAACGGTCAAGTCTTTACTTGGCTGGAAGCCTCTCTTTGGTATTTGCTTGGGGCATCAAATTTTAGGATTGGCTTTAGGGTTGCATACTCATAAGCTATCATTTGGACATCATGGGGCTAATCATCCGGTGATGGACCTTCGAACAAGAAAGATTGAAATCACGTCTCAAAACCATAACTTTGCTGTCGACCTTCCTCACAAAGAACCTAAGGAAGCGCTTTGGACCACTCAACCTTTTGACACATCGATTGGCAGAATGGAAGTCACCCATCGCAGCCTGAATGATGGATGTTGTGAAGGGTTGGTTGGACTGGATCATCCTGTTCTGTCCATTCAATATCATCCAGAAGCTTCGCCGGGTCCGCATGATTCATCCTATCTCTTTCAACAATTTATCGACATGATGAAAGCTAGCAAAGAATGACTAATAAATTTGGTTGGACCCTTCTCTTTCTGTTCTTCTTAAGTGGGTGCATTCATGTAGATCTGTTCTCAGGCGGGAAAGCGTTACAGGAAACGATTATTTCAGGAGAAGGTTCTGATAAAATTCTGTTAATTGATATTTCAGGGACGTTAACGACCAGTAAGGAATCCGGGATTTTCTCCACACCGAGTCTTCCCGCTCGGCTCAAAGAAGAACTTACGAAAGCCGAAAAAGACGATCACGTTAAAGCCATCATTCTCCGAATCAATACCCCTGGGGGAACAGTCACGTCTTCCGATATTCTGTATCACGAGCTGCAGGAGTTTAAACAGAAGCGCAAACTGCCCATTATTACGTCGATTTTGGATATTGGGACTTCTGGCGGGTATTACGTGGCGATGGCCTCTGACTATATTGTTGCACATCCTTCTACAATTACAGGGAGCATTGGAGTTATTATGCTCACGCTGAATGCCCAAGGGTTTCTTGAAAAAGTTGGTATCCAACCAGCAGCAATTGTTTCAGGTCCTAACAAGTCCATGGGTTCGCCGTTTCGTGCCATGAAGGAAGCAGAACGTGCTATTTTCCAAGATGTGATTGACCGATTATACGCCCGTTTTCTTTTTGTGGTGGAAGCAGGAAGACCTAAGTTGACAACGGCAAAAATTCGGGAGTTGGCTGATGGGCGAATTTATACTGCCGATATTGCGAAAGCTGAAGGATTGATTGATGAGATTGGCTATCTAGACGATGCGATTGAACGGGCAAAAACAAACGCAAAGTTAACCGATGCACAAGTTGTGACTTATACACGAAGTAGCCCTGAAACGCATCAAAATATTTATTCTCATTTCGAGCCACCGACGGTGGGACCGTTAGGATTTCCGCAAATTAATGCGAATACGGTGCTTGGTGCACTTCACAGTGGAACCCCTCATATGATGTATATGTGGCTTCCTTGATTTTCATGAGTAAGGGCATGAAGCAACTTTCACAATTCCAAGGAAGACTTTCCGGAAACAGAAGAAGAGCTCAATTTTTCTGTCTTGCCTTTATGTGCGTATTTGTTCTGGCTTGTCAGAAAGCCCCAGGCACCGCACGGGATCAATTAATTTATATTTCGGAGGAAAAGGAAATTGCGTTGGGCCTTTCAGCCTTTCGGGAAGTCCTCAAAAACGCTCCATTGAGTAGAGATCCAGAGGTTACCACGATGGTCAATCGTGTTGGGCAACGAATTGCTAAAGGTGCTAATAAACCCGAATATGTGTGGGAATTTGCCGTGATTGAAGATGATGAACAGGTCAATGCATTTGCTTTGCCTGGTGGAAAAGTTGCCGTGTTTACCGGAATTTTGAAATTCACGAAATCTGAAGCAGGACTAGCCACCGTAATGGCGCACGAAGTGGCGCATGCCCTTCAGCGCCATGGTGCTGAACGCTATAGCCGGGGGATCCTTGAGCAGATAGGGCAACTTGGCGCCTTGGCCGGAGCGGCTGCCGGAGGAATTGATCCCGGTGTGGCTATTGGAGCGATGAGTGCTTATGGCGTTGGCGTGGCATTGCCAAATTCTAGAGAGCAGGAGACCGAGGCCGATTTTATTGGCTTACAATTGATGGCTAAGGCTGGATATGACCCGAATGAAGCGGTTCCCTTTTGGGAACGCATGAGTGGATGTCCAAGGAAAATGATTGGAAAATTTTGTTTTCGGAGTCAAAATGCTGTTCCAGAATTTTTGTCGACTCACCCATCAGATGTGACCCGCATAAATCAAATTGAATCTTGGATTCCACAGGCGATGCGATTTTATCGCCCTGAGCTATCCGATTCGACCTCTAAGAGCCCATCTAGCCTACCTTCTCAATAATATTGAAAACTTCCTACAGAAAGTTTCTATGCCTCGTCGAAATGATATCCATCGTATTTTTTTAATAGGGTCTGGCCCCATTGTCATTGGACAGGGTTGTGAATTCGATTATTCAGGGACCCAAGCTTGTCGAGCGCTTAAAGAAGAGGGCTATGAAGTGGTCTTACTTAATAGCAATCCTGCAACGATTATGACAGACCCTGATCTTGCAGACCGAACCTATGTTGAACCGATTACTGTGGAAGTCGTAGAAGCCATTTTTGAACGCGATCGTCCCGATGCCCTCTTACCCACAATGGGTGGCCAAACCGCGTTAAACATGACGGTCGAACTGGTTAAGCAAGGAATTTTGGAGAAATATGGAGTCACCTTGATTGGAGCCTCCTATGACTCAATTCAAAAAGCGGAAGATCGAGACCTTTTTAAACAAGCGATGGAACGTATAGGACTCCAAACAGCTTCAAGTGGGTCGATACGATCCCGAGAAGAAGCACTTCAACTTATAGAAGAGATCGGGTTCCCCGCTATTGTACGTCCCTCGTTTACCCTCGGTGGGGCAGGAGGGAATATTGCCTATAATCGTGAAGAGTTTGATCGGTATATCGATTGGGCTTTGGTGACCAGCCCGGTTGGCCAAGTGCTGGTGGAAAAGTCGCTGTTGGGATGGAAAGAATATGAATTAGAAATGATGAGGGACTCGAAAGACAATGTGGTCATTGTCTGTCCCATTGAGAATGTCGATCCCATGGGCGTGCATACTGGCGATAGTATTACCGTTGCGCCAGCTATGACCTTATCGGACAAAGAATATCAATATATGCGGGATGCCGCGATACGGATTATTCGTGAAATTGGGGTCGACACTGGAGGATCGAACATTCAATTTGCTGTTAATCCAGATAACGGCAAGCTCATCGTCATTGAAATGAATCCTCGTGTATCTCGTAGTTCAGCCTTGGCTTCAAAAGCGACGGGCTTCCCAATCGCCAAAATTGCGGCTAAATTAGCAGTGGGATATACCCTTGATGAAATTCCTAATGATATTACACAAGTCACGAAGGCATGTTTTGAACCTACAATTGATTATGTCGTCGTTAAAATTCCACGATTTACGTTTGAGAAATTTGAAGGGATTGATCGTACCCTCACCACCCATATGAAATCGGTTGGAGAAGCGATGGCTCTGGGAGGAACGTTTAAGGAAGCCTTACACAAGGCAATTCGATCGCTTGAAACTGAACGATATGGGTTAATGTCCTTGCATGGGTTGGATGGCAAGCAGGAGCTTCATTCGGTATCTCACCCTCTATTTGATCAAATTCAAATTGCCCTTCGGATCCCGACAGCTGATCGATTGTGGCATGTTGCCGATGCCTTTAGAATTGGGATGTCTGTCGAGGATGTCTATGAACGAACTAAAATTGATTCTTGGTTTTTAGATGAAATCCTTCAAATTGTCAGCTTTGAAACAGAATGGGCCCAGGCTTGTCAGTCTTTATTAGAAAACGAAAATCAGACCGAGAAATCCGTTGAGCTTCCGACTTCCTTGGGTTCTCTACTGCTTCATGCCAAAAAACGAGGATTTTCAGATCACAGATTGGGGCAATTAAGCGGACGTCATGAAAATTGGATTCGCCAAGTTCGACAAAGTGGAGAAAGTCACCCCGTGACGGTGTTTAAGCGGGTGGATACATGCGGTGGGGAGTTTGAAGCTCACACGCCCTATTTATATTCTTCATCAGGAATACATTGTGAAGCCCATCCAACTCAACAGCGGAAAATCATGATCTTAGGAGGCGGACCCAATCGGATTGGGCAAGGTATTGAATTTGATTATTGCTGTGTTCATGCCGCCATGGCTCTGCGTGAAGAAGGCATTGAGACTATCATGGTCAATTGCAATCCGGAAACTGTTAGTACGGATTACGATATTTCTGATCGGTTGTATTTCGAGCCCTTAACCAAAGAAGACGTTTTGAGAATTATTCAAACCGAACAACCTGAAAGTGTGGTGGTGCAATTTGGAGGACAAACGCCCCTCAAGTTGGCTGTGCCCTTAGCCCAAGAAGGTGTCACGATAGTTGGAACTCAACCAGATGCCATTGACCGAGCTGAAGACCGAAAACGATTCAGTGAAATGTTAACGGAGTTGCATTTGCAACAACCTCGAAATGGGATGGCTTGTTCCGCACATGAAGCTCATGTCATTGCAGTCAATATTGGATATCCAGTCATGGTTCGTCCCTCCTACGTATTGGGCGGACGGGCCATGCAAATCATTTATGATGCCCAAGCGCTGGATGGCTACCTTCTGAAAACGGCGTTTGATTTGAGGGCACATCCTTTGCTGGTTGATGATTATTTGGAAGATGCGATCGAAGTGGATGTTGATGCGATTGCTGACGGGACGGATGTCGTCGTGGCGGGCATTATGGAACATGTGGAAATGGCGGGCATCCATTCTGGTGATTCAGCCTGTTCATTACCTCCTCATTCTCTTTCCGAAAATATTATTCAGATCATTAAGACACAAACGGTCCTGTTAGCTAAAGAACTCAAGGTTATTGGGCTCATGAATATTCAATATGCGGTCAAAGACGATCAGGTCTATATTTTAGAAGTGAATCCTCGTGCTTCTCGAACCGTACCATTTGTGAGCAAAGGCATTGGCGTCCCGTTAGCCAAGTTGGCGATGAAAGTAATGGCGGGACGAACGTTGCGAGATTTGGGTTTTCTTCACGTGCCGCAATGTTCCCATATTGCGATAAAAGAGGCGGTGTTCCCGTTTACCAAGCTGGGAGTTTCCGATGTCTTATTAGGCCCTGAAATGCGATCAACCGGTGAGGTGATGGGGATAGATCAAAGTTTTGGATGGGCGTTTGCCAAATCCCAAGCTGCCACAGGAATGCCTATGCCCTTGAGAGGGGCTGTTCTCTTAAGCGTAAAAGATGGAGATAAACAAGCTGTTCTTGGGTTGGCTCAATCCCTGGCTCGCCTTGGTTTTTCGATAAAGGCGACTAAAGGGACGGCGGCCTTTCTACAACAACATGAAATCTCAGTGGAGGCGGTGCATAAGGTCAAAGAAGGACGCCCCCATATTGGAGATTTGATTAAAAATAACGATCTAGCCATGGTCATTAATACGGTTGGCGACAAAGCCTCACAAGAAGATTCGGCTCCTATTCGAACGGCGGCAGTGTTTGGAGGTATACCCTATTTCACAACAATGCAAGGAGCACAAGCGGCCATTTGGGGAATTGAAGCGATGAAAAAATCACCTGTAACCGTGAAAAGTTTGCAAGAGTATCATCCTAGCCATCCGTGAAATTTTTCACATTATCTATTCTTGTCCATAACGAATTCTTGAATTTTTTGGAGAGTGGTCGACTATGAAATTTCCCATAACAAAAAAGGGGTATGAATCACTGCAGGCCGAACTCACTCGCTTGCGACGGGAGGAGCGGCCTAAAAACATTCAAGCCATTACAGAAGCTCGCGAACATGGTGATTTGAAGGAAAATGCCGAGTACAAAGCCGCCAAAGAACACCAACAATTTCTGAATACTCGGATGGCCGAATTGGAATACAAACTGGGTAGTGCTCAAGTTGTTGAAATAACCGGTGGCGAAAGTGAGACCGTGGTCTTTGGAGTCACCGTGGATTTATTAAATATGGAGACCGAAGAAGGTAAACGGTACACGTTAGTTGGGGAAGATGAAGCAGATTTAAAGAACGGATCCATTTCTGTTCAATCACCCATTGGTCGAGCATTAATCGGTCACCGAGTTGGGGATATTGTGGAAGTCCATCGACCAGCTGGAATGATTGAATATGAAGTTCAGTCGATTTATTTTGAGGAGCAGCACTAATGCCATCAGCGATTTCACTCGTGACCCTTTTAACAGATTTTGGCGATACAGATTATTTTGTTCCCAGTATGAAGGGCGTCATGCTGGGGATTAATTCTCAAATCCGTACCATCGATCTTACCCATGATATTCCCCCACATGGCATTGAACAAGCAGCCTTTTTCTTGAAATCCTGTTATGAGTACTATCCAGACGGTACGATACATGTGATAGTGGTTGATCCAGACGTCGGTAGTGAACGTCGCGCGCTTCTTGTTTCAACGGCACGATATTTTTTTATTGCACCAGACAATGGAGTATTAAGTTATATTTTCAAGGAAGAAACATCTGTAGAAGTGAGGACCATTGAAAATAAACAGTACCGTTTGGATTCGGCCGGAGCCACATTTGATGGGCGTGACTTATTTGCACCATCTGCCGCCTGGTTAACGAAGGGGCAAAGCCCAGGATCTTACGGACGATTGATCTATGATTTCATTACCCTTCCCGAAGATCCGCCGAAAATGGACCAAAATGTTCTTCGGGGACGAATTATGTATATTGATCATTTTGGGAATGCGATCACCAACATTACCTCTAGTGACATAGAAATATTTCGATCAGTCACTAAACAAGAATGTGCAGGACTCACAGTGGGAGATCTAACGATTAAAGGGCTTAAAACCTATTATGGTGAAGGAGCCACGGGACTTCCTGAGCTCATAATCAATAGTAATGGACACCTTGAAATTTTTGTGAAGCAAGGCCGAGCCGTCGATCGTTGCAAATTACACGTTGGACAAAATATCGAACTAGTTTAACGCACCATTTTTGTTACAGGGAGTGCAGATTATTTGGGCGGTATTTTTAAGAAATCTTTTCGGCGCTTTTTGATGCACGGACAATTGAAATAGCGACTTTCAGAATGTCGACCATTTGCTTTAATTCTTGTAATGTCGCGGAAAGAGGCGGCATCAGTATCATGATGTTCCCAATTGGTCGAATAAGAAGACCTAAAGTTCTTGCAGCGACAGTCACGCGATGCCCAATGCGATCGATCATGGGAAAAGGTTCTTTGTTGGATTGATTCTTAACTAACTCGATGCCCACCATGTACCCGCATTGCCGAATATCTCCAACCCAGGGATCTTGAGCCAGTGTCTCCAGAAAAGTCGTTAGCCTGGGAATTCGGCGTTGGACTTTGACTAGCGTTCGCTCAGTTTTGAATACGGAGAGATTGGCGAGAGCCGCCGCGCAACCCAAGGGATTTCCGGTATAACTATGACCATGAAAAAATGTTCTACCCTCTTGGGGTTGGCCTAAAAAAGCGGAATAAATTTCATGGGTGGTGAGGGTTGCCGCTAAGGGAAGATATCCACCAGTCATGCCTTTGGCCAAAGCCATAATATCTGGGGTGACCGCTTCATGATCACAGGCAAACATACGACCGGTTCGGCCAAACCCAGTGGCGACTTCATCGGCAATAAATAGCACCTGATACTGCCGACAGAGTTCATGTATACGTTGAAGATATCCTGGAGGGGAGGGAATGAGGCCTGCAACCCCCTGAACCATAGGTTCAACAACCACACCGGCAATTTCTACATGCTTTGCTTGCAGAAGGCTTTCAAGTGGATCAAGACAGGCCATCTGACATTGGGGAAATTGTAAGTTGAGTGGGCAACGATAACAGTAGGGAGCTTCAATCTGATGCCGACCGGGAAAAAGCAGTGAGGAAAATGGCTTTTGGAACAATTCTATACCGCTGAGGCTCATGCTGCCGACCGTATCACCATGATAGGCCAGGCCAAGATGGATGAATTGGGTTTTTCGTGGTTCTGGGACAGGACATTGCTGCCAATATTGGATGGCCATCTTGAGGGCAATCTCAACCGCCGTTGATCCATTATCCGAAAAAAAGACTTTTTCGAGCCCTTTCGGTGTGATGCCAACTAAGGCTTTTGCCAATTGAATGGCGAGGGGGTGTGATATACCTAAAAGTGTGGAATGTGCGATTTGAGTGAGTTGATGACGAATGGCTTGATCAATTGTAGGATGTCGATGTCCATGAAGATTGACCCAAATAGATGAGGTCCCATCCAAATAGGCGTTGCCTTCGACATCATAGAGAACCGTTCCTTTTCCACGACTAATAATGAGGGGTGGATGCTGCTCCCATTCCTGCATTTGCGTAAAAGGTTGCCAGATATAGGATCTGGCGTCTTTTTGTAATTGTTTGACTGAGGGAGCTGATTTTTTAGCCATGTACTTTTATTACTCTAGAAAACCATTATAAATTTTGACAAGCTTTTAGGGCCTCACTACAATCACAAACACTCTGAATGCGTAAGACTTTCCCGCAAACCCACATACGAAATTTCTCAATTATTGCTCACATTGACCATGGCAAATCGACCTTGGCCGATCGGTTTTTGGAAATCACTGGAGCAGTCTCTCAACGTGAAGCTCGCGCTCAATACCTGGATGACATGGATTTAGAGCGTGAACGGGGAATTACCATAAAAGCCCATGCAGTGACCACTCAATTTTGCACCCCTAAAGGGGAGAACTATCTTTTTAATTTAATTGATACCCCAGGACATGTCGATTTTGCCTATGAGGTCTCTCGGAGCCTTGCGGCCTGTGAAGGCGCCCTCTTATTGATTGATGCGACGCAGGGTGTTGAAGCGCAGACCATCGCCAATGCCTATTTAGCCATTGCCAACAATTTAGTCATTATTCCGGTAATTAATAAGATTGATTTGCCGAGTGCTGATGTTGAAGGTGTAAAAACGCAAATTCGGGATGTGTTAGGCCTGACTGAGCACGACGCCTTTCTCGTGAGTGCGAAGGATGGGCGAGGAGTGCCCGAAGTGCTTGAAGGTCTTGTCGATATTATTCCCGCTCCGACAGGCTCTCCAGATGAACCGTTAAAAGCCCTGATTTTTGACTCATGGTTTGACAACTACCAAGGAGCTATTGTGCTCTTACGGATCATTGATGGAACAATTCGCCCGAATACGATGATCAAAATGATGTCTTCTGGACAGGAATTTGAAGTCTTGGAAGTTGGGATGTTTTTGCCGAAACGAACAAAAGTCCCACAACTTGGCCCAGGTGAAGTGGGATATATTTGTGCCGGAATGAAGGAGCTTTCTGACACGAAGATTGGGGATACCATTACCGATGCGAAGCGACCCACCTTAGAAGCATTGCCTGGCTATCGAGATGTGAAGCCTGTGGTCTTTTGCGGCCTCTATACGACGGACACGTCCAAATACGAAGATCTCCGTGATTCGTTAGAAAAGTTACAACTGAATGATACGTCGTTTGGCTATGAACCTGAAACGTCCCTGGCCTTGGGATTTGGTTTTCGTTGCGGGTTTTTGGGTTTACTCCATATGGAAATTATTCGAGAACGCCTGGAGCGAGAATATGGGCTTGATCTAATTAGTACCGCACCCACGGTGGTCTACCGTGTGTATTCCACAACGGGAAAAATTATCGACATTGATAACCCTTCTAAACTCCCTGATCCTTCTCAAATTGACTATATTGAAGAACCCTTCATTAATGCCACAATTATTGTTCCAGAACGCTATATTGGGAGTATTCTTCAGCTGTGTCAGGAGCGACGGGGCATTCAGGTGGGACTAAACTATCTGGATCCTACCCGAGCGATGTTAAACTACGAGCTGCCATTAAATGAAATTGTGCTAGACTTTTATGATCGGTTGAAATCTCGCACCCAGGGTTATGCCTCCTTAGACTATGAATTATTAGGGTATCGGAAGTCGGATTTAGAAAAACTGGATCTCTTGCTCAATGGTGAAACCGTCGATGCGTTGTCGATGATTGCCCACAAGGACAAAGTCGTCAGCCGGGGACGTCAATTAGCTGAAAAAATGAAAGAGCTGATTCCAAGGCAAATGTTTGAAATTGCCATCCAGGCCGCCATTGGCAAACGAGTCATTGCCAGGGAAACTATTGGGGCCATCAAGAAAAATGTCACTGCCAAATGTTATGGTGGGGATATTACCCGAAAACGGAAATTGTGGGAAAAGCAAAAGGAAGGCAAAAAGCGTATGAAGCAAATAGGCCGAGTAGAAGTCCCGCAAGAAGCATTTCTTGCCATTCTCAAGACGGACCCGAGTTAAGCTGCTGATGTCTCAAGAAGAACCCCAGTCCACAGAACCATCGGAGACGAGTCTCGAGGAATCCACTACTGCGCCATCTGCAAAATCGGCTAACACCGCTTCGACCAAATCCATTATCAGGGAATACGCCGAAGCTCTCATCATTGCCATTATCTTAGCGCTGACCATCAGGGTGTTTGTGGTCCAAGCCTTCAAGATTCCCTCTGGCTCCATGATTCCCACCTTGCTCATTGGTGATCATATCCTTGTTTCCAAGCTAGCCTATGGATTTCAATTACCAAAGGACTGTGAATTTCAATTGGCGTTTCCTCCGGTTACCTGTTTCTCCTCGACCATGATCATGAATTTTGACTCTCCTGAACGTGGCGATGTTATTGTATTCCGATATCCGGAGGATGAAAACAAGGATTTCATTAAGCGTCTCATTGGGACTCCAGGTGATGTTATTGAAATTCGGAATAAAAAAGTATTGATCAATGGAGAGGTGTTCGTGGACAAAGATTTTACCCAAAGAGTCGATCCTGGAATCATTGATGCCCGCATCAGCCAACGTGATAATTTTGGTCCAATCACCGTTCCTGCTGACTCGTATTTTGTGATGGGCGATAATCGTGATCAAAGCCTAGATAGCCGGTTTTGGGGGTTTGTCAAAATGGATAAAATTAAAGGCCGGGCCTTTTTAGTGTATTGGTCATGGAAGGGGCAAGGCTCATGGACCGATTGGATTCGTTGGAATCGAATCGGAAAAAGTATTGAATGAAAGATTGATGCCACCTACGGTAGCCGTTCTTTTTCTTGATCGCATGTTTTCATGAAAAGCCCCTTACCTGTTCCAGCCATTTCCTCTCGAAAACTCAAGACCTACCTTTCGCGTTTCTCTCACACCAAAATTTTAGTGCTCGGAGATCTTATTCTCGATCAATATATTTGGGGGACGGTCAATCGGGTCTCTCCTGAGGCACCCGTTCCTGTCGTGCATGTGAATTCCGAATCATACCGAATGGGGGGAGCCGCGAATGTCTATCAAAATATCGCCACCTTGGGCGGGCAGGTTGAACTTTGTGGTGTGATTGGGGATGATCTCTACGGAAAGCAAATATTAAATGAGGTTCGCAACCTCTCCAAGCCGCGCTCAGGAATTTTCGTTGATAAAAGCCGGCCAACCATAAAAAAAACCAGAGTCATTGCCCATAACCAACAAATCGTTCGATATGATGTGGAACAACGGGATCAAGTCTCCACGTCTATTGAACGCAAAATCATTCGACATATTGGTTCGCGGCTTCCAGATCTTTCCTGCATTGTGATTTCGGATTATGCAAAAGGTCTTATTTCGGAAGAGATGATGTATCACATTCAAAAGCAAGCGACGATTTATGGGGTCCTCATCATTGTTGACCCAAAAGTTGAGCATATGCATTATTATGCGGGAGTGACCGCCATCACACCCAATTATCTTGAAGCCAAGCAAGGGGCCGGCTTTCTTTCGACTCAAAACATCCCTATTCAACAGATCGGCAGTGTTCTCCAAGAAGACTTGCAATGCCAAGCTGTGATTGTGACAAGGGGAGAGGAAGGGATGAGCATATTTGAGCAAAATGGCTGCTCTTGGGCGATCCCAGCCGTCGCCCGCCAGGTGTATGATGTTACTGGGGCTGGCGATACAGTCGTCAGTACCTTAGCCTTAGCCTTAAGTGCCAAGGCCTCTATTACAGATGCCGCAGTATTGGCGAATCAAGCTGCAGGAATTGTGGTGGGAATGGTGGGAACGGCAACTGTGACACGACCTCAATTGCAACAGGTTTTTACGCATGACATCTCCTGATTCTATGGTCAGTGTCTGCATTCCGGCTCGTCAGGGTTCTTCGAGATTTCCAGGCAAACCTCTGGCCAAGTTGGCGGGAAAACCATTAATTCAACATGTTTATGAAGCAGCCAAGCTTGTGCCTCAAGTTAGCCAAACCATGGTCGTTACAGACCATAATGCGATTTTCCAAACCGTCAAAGATTTTGGAGGGGAAGTCTGCTTAGTCACGGAATCCTGTCGGACAGGAACCGATCGAGTCGCCAAAGTTTCCTCTCAACTGTCCTCTGAGATTGTCGTAAATTTGCAAGCTGATGAGGTGCTCCTACATCCGGGATTACTCAGTGACCTTATTCACCCATTTTTACATTCAGGCTCGGGGATTGGCACATTGAAACGAAAGCTTTCTCAGCAAGAAGATCGAGGAAATCCTTCGATTGTAAAAGTTGTCACTGACCAGCAGGGGCAAGCGCTCTATTTTTCTCGTAGTCCTGTCCCTTGTTGGCGAGATGGCTTGCCAACAGAAGGTACTGATGCGACTTGGATGCATCTCGGTATATATATTTTTCAAAAAGCAGTCTTGCAACAATTTAGCGAATTACCTAGCGGAATCCTTGAAGAGGCAGAAAAGTTAGAGCAACTTCGAGCCTTAGAACATGGCCTGCCCATCATGGTGTGGGAAACGGAACATGAGTCTCTTCGCATTGATACTCCAGAAGATTTAGCTCTGGCTGAATCTTTTCTAGTGAGAAAGCAAGGAATGGAAACTAATTCAAAAACATGAATTTTTGAGAGGCTTGAAATGGATAAGAAAAATATGGTGGAGTCTTGGGGTGTCCACGTTTATTTTATTAACGGTAGACTTGTCTGAATTATGAGTAAATTTCTTTTTGTTACGGGTGGAGTGGTGTCATCCTTAGGAAAGGGGCTGTCATCTGCAGCCATTGGGCACCTATTAGAAAGCCGCGGAATGACTATTACGTTTTTAAAGTTGGATCCGTATATCAATGTGGATCCTGGCACGATGAATCCTTATCAACATGGGGAAGTCTATGTCACTGACGATGGGGCCGAAACGGACTTAGATCTTGGTCATTACGAACGCTTTACCACCGTACAATTAAGTCGTGAAAATAATTGTACGACAGGACGGATTTATGAGTCCGTCATTCAAAAAGAACGAAAAGGGGAGTATCTTGGCGCCACGGTGCAGGTGGTTCCTCATATTACCGATGCCATCAAGCAAAGAATTATGAATGTCGCCCATGATGTAGATGTCGTCATTGTGGAAATTGGAGGGACAGTCGGCGACATTGAAAGCCTCCCGTTTTTAGAAGCCATTCGCCAAATCCCCTATGATGTGGGGCGAGAAAATGTACTCTATATTCACCTGACCCTCGTACCCTATATTCCGACGGCTGGGGAACTCAAAACTAAACCGACCCAACATTCTGTGAATAAATTGCGAGAGATCGGGATTCAGCCCCATATTCTTCTCTGTCGAACGGATCGGTACCTTCCTCCCCACGTGAAAGATAAGATGGCGTTGTTTTGTAACGTGGAGAAAGATTCTGTCATCACGGCGAAAGATGTGGAATCGATTTACGAAGTTCCGGTCGTGTTACGAAAAGAAGGACTGGATGAACTGATTGTTCGCTTGCTCAAACTCGAAACCGGGCCTCCGAATCTTCGTGATTGGGATAGGCTCGTTCAAAAAATTAAACGGCCGAAACATGATGTGACCATTGCACTGGTTGGAAAATATGTGGAGTCTCGGGAATCCTATAAAAGCTTATCCGAAGCCCTGGTTCATGGTGGGTTGCAGGATGAGACCAGTATCAAGATTCAATGGGTTGAGTCAGGGGAAATTGAAAAAAATGGTCCGGAGCGAGTCTTAGCCGAGGTGGATGGGGTCCTGATACCTGGGGGGTTTGGCATACGCGGCATTGAAGGCAAAGTGGAAACCATTCGGTATGTCCGAGAAAAAAATATCCCCTTCTTTGGTATTTGTCTGGGGATGCAATGTGCAGTCATAGAAATAGCCAGACATCTTGCTGGATTAGAAAAAGCCAATAGTGCGGAATTTAATGCTGAGACGCCTCATGCGGTGATTGATTTGCTCCCTGAGCAACGAGCCATTCAAGATAAAGGCGGAACCATGCGCTTAGGGGCTTTCCCCTGCAAGCTTATTTCAAATACATTAGCGTCCACCGCGTACAACCAATCGGACGTGAAGGAACGTCATCGTCATCGATATGAATTTAATAATGAGTACCGAAAGGCCCTCACCGAAAAAGGTCTCATCATTAGCGGGACATCTCCTGATGGGAAACTGGTAGAAATAATCGAATTGCAGGGCCATCCCTGGTTTATTGGCACGCAATTTCACCCAGAATTTCATTCCCGGTTGTGTTCTCCACACCCATTGTTTACCGCCTTCATTGGCGCTGCGCTTCAACGAAAATTTGGCACCTAATCAAACCGATTACCCATGACCCAACCCAACTCCTTCTATATTGGTCACATTCCGGTGGGAGGGGACTCTCCCCATATTTTGATTGCAGGTCCCTGTGTCATTGAAAGCGAAGCGATTGTTCTGGAGACCGCCACAGCTATAGCGACAATCGCGCAAGAATTACATATTCCCTATATCTTTAAGGCGTCCTATGATAAAGCCAACCGGACGTCGATTTCGTCCTTTCGAGGATTAGGGCTTTCTGCTGGATTAGACATCCTCAAAAAGGTCAAAAAAGAGGTCGGAGTGCCCATTCTCACCGACATCCATGACGTTCACGACGTGACACAAGTGGCAGAAGTGGTCGATATTTTGCAAATCCCAGCCTTCCTCTGTCGACAAACGGACTTGCTCTGTGCTGCGGCCAAATCAGGCAGGGTGGTGAATGTGAAAAAGGGTCAATTTTTATCGCCTTGGGACATGAGTAATGTCGTTAAAAAATTAGAAGAAGCCGGCACCACTAATATTTGTCTTACTGAACGAGGTGCCAGTTTCGGCTATCAAAACCTTGTTGTGGATATGCGCTCCTTGCCCGTGATGCGAGCCCTTGGCTATCCCGTGATTTTTGATGCCACGCATTCTGTGCAACTGCCTGGTGGGGGAGGGACGGTTTCGTCTGGACAACGGGAATTTGTGGCACCTTTGGCTAGAGCCGCCTCCGCCGTAGGGTGTGATGGATTTTTCATGGAAGTGCATCCAAAGCCTGAGGAAGCATTATCAGATGGCCCCAATATGGTACGGTTACAAGAATTGAAGGGTCTGCTTGTTCAACTACAAGCCATTTGGCAAATTTCAGGCAAGGGCAAGTCTCAGCCATTAACTTAAACAATTGGTCTAATTTTCTAACACATGAATTCCGCCGAGATTCTCAAACCAGAAGCCGAGCATTCAGATAGAAGGGCATCGAGCCTGAATCTTCCCAATTCCCTGACTCTTCTGCGGATTCTTTTAATTCCCGTCTTCGTCTGGCTGTATTTAGAGGCTACGCCGGAACGTGCGCTCTGGGCAGGACTTGTTTTTTCAGCAGCAGCCTTCACCGATTTTCTGGATGGCTACCTAGCTCGCCGAAGTGGTCAAATCACCAACCTTGGAAAATTACTTGATCCAGTTGCGGATAAGCTACTTGTGGCCTCTGGTTTGATTCTTCTGGTTCAAGTTCAACAGGTAGCCGTGTGGCTCGCGATTGTGATGATTGCACGAGAACTGATTGTCACTGGAGCCCGAGCCGTCGCAGCGAAAGAGGGATTTATTGTTCCCGCTGATTCTCTTGGGAAATTCAAAGTGGTTGGTCAGATTGGCGGGATCCTCTGTTTAATTTTTCAAGGAGCTTGGCTAGAAGCTCAACCATTCCTTTCTGCTATTGGTCTTACTCTTCTGTATGTGGCTCTTGTGTTCTCGCTTGTCTCGGGCTGGCGATATCTCGTCCTAATCTTTAAAAAACTCAGCCATCAATACTGGTAGTTCGCTCAAAAGGGTCAAGGGGAATGCTAGTGTGTATTGTTGGAGCGATAGGCGCCTATGTATTGGGTTCTATTCCGTTTGGGCTCCTGGTGGCCAAGGCGTTGGGAGAGCCAGATCCGCGAACAGCTGGAAGTAAAAATATTGGATTTACCAATGTCTTACGAGTTTCTGGGAAAAAAGCCGGAATTCTGACTTTAGTTGGAGATATCGGCAAAGGCGTGGCGGTTGCCGTATTGGCCAACAGTCTAGGAATTCCGAGAGCTTGGGTTCTTCTCATAAGCCTTGCCGTCATTCTTGGGCACATTTTTTCAGTCTTTTTAAGATTCAAGGGAGGAAAAGGTGTAGCCACAGCTCTTGGGGCAGTTTTAGGCATAGAACCACTTCTTGGTATTTGTCTTTTGGGAATATGGATCGGAACTGTGAGCATCTTTCGGTATTCTTCAGGAGGGGCCTTGGTAGCATTTGGATGTTTTCCCATTCTTGCCTATTCTTTAACTGGTGATGTCGACCTCATTCTGTTTTCCTTGGCTGTTCTCGCATTAATTGTGTATGGCCATACCGAAAATATTTCCCGTCTCTTGAAGGGGACTGAAATAAAAATGCACCTCCTCTAAACTTAACATAATATTTATTATGCGACATTTATATATTTAATGAATAACATGAATATTTTTAGAAAAATAGCCTTTTATTCAATGACATATAGCCTTCTTGTGATAAGCCTGTCTTGGGCCAATACAACCACGGATAAAGAACTCCGAGGACTTCAAGCTCTAGAGGAAATTCAGTTTACCATTACAACCTTGGCTGAACGCGTGACCCCGATGGTCGTCAATATTACACCCATTAGAGAGATCACCTCATCGCAAGGATTTAAACGAAGAGGCTCATACGCCCAAGGAAGTGGTTCAGGAGTCATCGTCCGAGAAGATGGCATTATTGTGACCAATAATCATGTTGTGGGTGAAGATTCGAGAGAGGCCGAAGTGCGCCTCTCCGACAAGACACACCAAATCGCCCGAATTATCGGCCGAGACAAAGAAACGGATATTGCGGTCCTCAAAATCGAAACTGATCGAAAATTGCCGGCGGCGCAGTTTGGCGACTCATCATCCTTAAAAGTTGGTCAATGGGTCTTGGCTGTCGGCAATCCTATGGGCTTGGACCGAACGGTCACATTGGGCGTCATTAGCGGAATTGGACGTGAACGATTAAATTTATCGAAATACGAAAACTTCATCCAAACCGATGCGGCCATTAACCCAGGCAACTCTGGGGGGCCCTTATTTAATCTTCGAGGGGAAGTCATTGGCATTAATACCGCTATCATTCACATGGCCCAAGGAATTGGGTTTTCGATTCCCGCAGACATGGTGTCCCGCGTGGTTGATCAATTGGTATCAAAGGGCCGGGTTGTCCGTGGCTGGCTGGGAGTGGGCATTCAAGGTTTAACCAAAGAATTGTCGAAGCAATTTGGAATCAAAGAAGGACAAGGCGTCCTGATCAATGAAGTCTATGAAGATGATCCAGCCTATGCGGCAGGAATTAAACCAGGCGATATTATTCTCACGGTGGAAGACCAACCCGTTGACTCACCCAATCAACTCTCCAGGTTAGTGGCACAAGTCGGTCCTGGAGAAAAAGCCAAAATTCGTTTACTCCGAGACGGCAAAGAACTGATATATCATGTGCCCATGGCCGAACGGCCCCAGAAAACCACGCTGGCCTCCCTCCCCTCGCAAAAAACAGAAGTGAAATTAGGGTTGGACGTACAAGCTCTCACCGCCGCGCTCGCTGAAGAATTTGAGCTTAAAGAATCGGTGGGCGTCTTAGTCTCAAAAGTCGAACGAGGCGGCCTCGCCCATTTGGAAGGCATTCAAGAAGGCGATTTCATTACCGAAGTGAATCGTCAGGCCACAAGAAATGTCGCGCAATTCTCCGAAGTACTTGAGAAGGTTAAACCTGGCCAAACTGTGCTTCTCCGCATCATCCGCAAAGCCCGCGCCTTCTTCATTGTCCTCAAAACCCAGCAATAGAGTTTTTCTTATCGTTATATTCGCATGAATGATTTGCCTTCTTTAGCATTCGAAGATGAATTACATCAGAAGAAAGTTTCCTCCTAAATAAAAGTGCCATTAGGCCTGAGGGAAGCCGTATCTTTTGATGGGCAGGGATTAAGAGAATTCTATTTTCGCTTTGGCAAAAAGCGAAAATGGGGTCGACAGAGGATTCGGGAATTATCGTACGCTAAGGGCTTGTGTGGACTAAGCAGACGTTGCCCTCAGAGTGCCTGTTTCGACTCTTCTCGACCTAGGCTGTGTAAAAACTCGGAATTTTCTGGATTTAGGGGGTCCCTGACCCCTTCCCTAGACAGAGATCGTGGAATACAGACGATCCTCGAAGGAAAAATTTTTAGGGAAAAATTTAAAATGGAGTTTTTACACAGCCTGGGCCGCGTGCAGACATGTCGGTTCCAGACCCAAACCAGACGATCGACAATCTAAAGTCGAACGAGTACTCTCGGCCCAGGTGGTGTAAAAACTCACGACCCCCATCATTTCAGCACTGCAGGAGGCGCGTCAGCACCGCTCCTCTTCGTTGTTTGTGTGAACGAGCACTTCCGTTTTGTGGAACCACGAGCAGCCCTGATGCGTCAGCAGTGTCGCTGCTGAGCCCATTTGTGCGTGTATAAGGGCGCCACTCACGCGTGGATCGCGTGGAGGAGTGGCTTTACGCCTAGAATCGCCAGCACCCGTTTGAAGTTGTACGCCAACACATGCAAACTCATCTCGGTGCTCACATGCTTGAGGGTTTTGGTTTGGAAGTGGGTGTAGCCCATCCAGCATTTCAAGGTCCCGAACGGATGCTCGACGGTTGCTCGTCGCGTGCGCATCCGCTCCGGTTCT
>JAJDBR010000005.1 GCA_029261275.1 Nitrospirales bacterium | reverse complement strand
GACTTTTCAAGAGGCGGATTCCATCAAGGCCAGCGGTCACGAGACCGCGCAAACAGGCCGGATACATGACGGCAATCCTGACTCGCTGTATTCGTTCAAAAATCCTTGCATTCTCGGGAGCGTCCATACATGACAATACCCTCTTATCCGTTCTTTACGAACCTGCCCATCAAATCGGGGCAAGACCAGTCGTATTTCAGTCCATCGCGTCCTTGTAAACCACACCGCCTTTCATGATGAGATCCAGTCTTTCTTCATGGTCCCGAAGGATAGAAATATCTTCGAGTGGATTGCCGTCAATCAACAACAGATCCGCATGTGCACCTTTCTCGATCACACCTATTTTGCCAGGATATGGGCTACGCTCCCCAGACAGTTGAAGAAGCTCTCCAGACAGAGAAGTTGCCTGCTTCAGCACTTCCGCTGGCGTAAACCACTTCGTTCGTTCAACGAATTCACGGCTCTGGTCAGCGCAGGCTTCAGGGTTCACCACAACATCAGTGCCAAACGCGATCTTGACATTATACTGCTTGGCAAGATTGAACATTTGGTCCAGCCCAGCCTCGACCATGCGCCCCTTTGCAAGCCGGACAGCGCCGAGGTCTGATGAAAAGGTTAAATACACCACCACTTGCGGGCTGAGCCAGACTCCCTTCTCTGCCATCATCTTGGCTATTTCTTCGTCGATCAGATTCCCATGCTCGATTGATTTCACACCGTTCTCGATCGCTTGTTTGATGCCATCAACGGTATAGACATGGGCCGTAACATACGTGCCGAACCCTTCGGCAACTTCAACGGCGGCACGAATTTCATCTGCTGTGAACTGGCGACCATCGATAGGATCGAATTCAGTTCCCACTCCGCCTGCCAAATGCATTTTGATCTGTGATGCGCCTCTTTTGAGGTTTTCACGCACTGCTGTAAGCACGTCGTCCCGGCCGTTCACGATGCGGCTGTAACCAAGGCGTTCCAGATTGTTCTCGGGGCCACCAAACTCTCGAGGATTCATGAAGCGCGGGTTGGCATCTCCGTGTCCTCCGAATTGCGAGATTGTCCTCAGACTTGGCCAAATGCGGGGACCTGCGATAAGGCCTCGGTCAGACGCCAGTTTAGCACCCCACGAGGCACCACCGAGATCGCGCAAGCTGGTAAAGCCACGCATCAATACACGTTCTGCTTCCTGAGCGGCCAAAATACCGATGTAGTCGAGATCAGGCGCGCCGGAACCTGCCATATCGGATATTGGAACGCTACAAAGGCTGAGATGATAGTGCACATCTGTGAAGCCGGGTGTCATCACACGTCCATTGGCATCGATTAGTTTTGCCCCTTTGGGCGCTTTCAAACCCGCGCCGACACTGGAGATCATCCCATTTTCGATTAGAACGTCCTGTCCATCGATCAGCGTTTCCGATACTCCGTCAAAAATTCGTGCCCCTGTTATTAGCGTAGCTTCGGGTGGCACATTTTCCTGTGCAAATACGCTTGTCGTCGTGAATAGCAGAGCGCCAATAATTGTGGACCTTATTAGATTCTCAAAAAACTGTGTACGATGTGCCATTTTCACTCTCCCATTTTCGTTATTTCACTATATGTTTGATTGTTTCTTCAGATTTGATATTCCCATACCCATGCAATCTGGTTTACTTAAAAACATGCATTAGCCATATCCAACGTTGCTTTCTCAAGTCAAAGCCGCTCGTTCGTAGAGGATTTAAAAAACCCAAGAGCCGCCATGATATTTAGAACAGTTCCATATGCGTTAATTGCCACGGCCACGGCCCATGCACCAACTCCTGCATAATGTGCCAACCCGCTATCCAGATAACGTGTCACGTTACCGATCACACCGCCGCCACCAAAGAGAATGATGGCAACAACCATTGCGGCCCTGTACCAACCGATTTGACCGATCTTTGGCAGAAAAAGGCACCCGACATAGGTGACGAACATCGCGATTGAAGGGCCAATGGCTGCTGCGCTTAGGGGAGCACCTGCGATCTGGAAGCGTATCGCACTCACAATGAGGTAGGCCAGCGACGCGGCGGCAAAAATTGCTTGCAGCTTCAATAGCAATGACAACTTTAGCATTCGATTGGCTCCATCAAGATCACCGCCTGGCAAGCCCGCGCTTTGAGGATTGGCCACAGCGGTTAGATTACCTTGGCAACACACAAAGACGGTGTTGTCGCGTCAACTTGTTGTCGTGGAATTGGTGATACGGTTGAGAACATTGCTGCGCTGCCTGACCTCTTCATCCTGCGTGGGGTCCCAGCATATATTAAATCAGCAATGGTCCTGAGTTTCATTGCAGGGGCTGTCCGAGATTGGATCGCAGCCGCTGGCGCACAAACGGTGAACCCCACACCTGGATTCGGTACTGTCAATTATAAGTCGAACTGGGCTGCTTTTCTACCTCAGACCAGTAATCTGAATGCTGAACAATCAATGAGTTATGAATTCGTGGATTGCCTAATTTTTGGTCAAATGCACTTACCCTGACAATACAAAAAAAACAGTGCCATCGATTGCGAACGGCTGCTTTGGGTCGAGGCTGTGTAAAAACTCGGAATTTTCGATATTTAGGGGGTGCCTGACCCCTTCCTCATACAGAGATCGTGGAATACAGGCGATCCTCGAAGGATAAAATTTTTGATCAAAATTTTATACGGAGTTTTTACACAGCCTCGGCCGAATAGCGACCATCAAGCACTAGTCAGCAGCAGTTCTTAGATTGTCAGACTACAAAGGTCGCTTGCCAGCCAGAAGCGGACGTTTTAGATGTGTCCACACAATCGGGGATAGACCAACCTCGTCATACCTCTTAATGTGGATTCATTCGTTGTTTTTCCCCACCCCTCTTTCCCGCAAGTTCTCTCTATCCCAGGAAGAGGGGGAGGACGGTGGTTCCCATTAATCCAGGGTGAGCTGGCTGGCTGTATTTTCTTTCAAGGTCACACCCCGTTCCTCATAATTTTTTCTGGTTAAAGGACTGACCGTCCCGGCCACCCACACTTCTTTTCCCTTCGGGGCACTCACTTGTTTAGAAAGGTCTAACTGCTTTTCCACCAAGCCTGCAAGACGAGGGGTCCAGGCCAAATGGTCCATCGGCATGGGAGCGACGAACGTGCCATTCTTGGTAAGCAGAACGGGAGCCCCCCCGATCTCAATAATTTGTTCTACCGGCTGCACATTTTTATGGTATGCGGCCATCATTTCAGCTTGAAGACGTCGATAAAACGCGAACCCTTCATCTTGAACCAGGACGGCCGCTTGAATAAATCGCTCCCGATTTGCGACCCCCTCCATCTGCTCCAGGGCACCCACCAAGAATGTTTTTTGAGTGGGAGAGTATTGAGGATGCTCCAGAAAGACCTTACTGAGAGATTCGTGGACGCCCATGGCCGTGAGTTTCTTTTTGTTAAGTGCCTTTAATTCAGCCGGAGCCAGATCGGTGACCAATTGTTTCATCCCATTGGAAAACGTGGTGGCGCCCAAGACGGGTGCTCCAAGGCCCGGAATGGCGGCAAACGCCACTCTCACGGTTAGATTGCCGGCAAAGGCGGTCCAGCTGACTTCATTGAGTCGTTCTTGAAGGGCCGGATAATTGGAGTAGGGATCCACGCCAAATTGATAGGCATACTGTCGTTTCACAGTATCAAACCCCAGGATGGTTTTCAGCAGGCCTTCTTCGTGTTCACTTCCCCCGCCCCACATGGAATGGCCCATGTTCCCAAACCATTTGCCAACCCCTGTGGTGACATTGGAAAGGGTGTCGATGGGTTGCAAGATGAGGCTTTTGGCAAATTTGACGGGACTCGTCGCCGTATTTTTTAATGCTGTTCCATACACCTCGGTGCGTTTGAGTTCCTCCAATTTCCGAATAGCTTGTATTTCTTTGAGGCGAATCTTCAACAATTCTTTCCCCTCCACGGTCAATGGCCCAAAGGTGGTGCTGACCTGATAGCGGTTATAGACACCGTCATTATACACCGCTGGTTTGATTTGATAGTCCTCCCCCGAAAGGAGACCAGAGGGTAGGATTTTCGAGGCAGCGAAGACCATGGGGGTTTCATACTCTGAGGCTGATTCGGCGGAAACGCCAGAGGGTGTGTGAAGAAAAATCAGAACGAACAGAATAAATACGAGGTTGAGTGGTGATAATTTCCTTCTCATTTTGGCTTGCTCCTATTCAAGGAAATGGATAACAGTCAATGAGTTACCCCTTAATAATAGAGGTTCTCATGCTGTGTCAATTTTACATTTTATCACCTCGTCCACGAAATCGGGACAAGACCAGCCAGGAAGGGGTTTCCCTCACCCAAGTCGCTAAGGATCTTGGCCTGGATGCGAGGATGCTCCGGCGACGGCGCAAAGAGGCTGGCGTGCAGAGGCCTCAGGATTTCCGTGGGGACGGTTATGCCCATGACGAAGGCGTCGCCAAGTTGAAACGCGAATGAGGCCGAGTGAAGCGAGAACGGGTCCATCGTCGGCATTATCAGACCAGGGTCGAGGGGAGCCCTGATCTGTTCTATGATATTGAGATCTTTTCTAATCGGCATCGACGCCACTCAACTATTGGCGATATGATTCCAAATGATTATGGAATAGCCACCCAAGTGCATAACCACCAGGAGGAATGACAAACATGAACCCTCTTCACCTCACGGCATTATCGAGGATTGTTGGTCTTTTGATGTGTGTGTTGTTGCTACTTTCCGTGAGCGTTCAGGCCACAGAGCAATCAATGGTCACCCAAATCCTGATCACCAACGTCAATATATTCAACGGCACCGAAGACAGGCTTTATAAGAATCACCACGTACTGGTCGAAAATAATCTCATCAAGGTGATTTCGGCATCCGACATCAAGACCAATGCTGACGCCACCGTCATTCATGGCGGCGGTCGCACATTAATGCCAGGAATGATCGACAACCACTGGCACTCACTCCTTGCGACCGTTCCTTTCGCTGCCGTGTTTCAGAACGATTTGGGGTATCTCACGCTGATCGGCGCCCAAGCCAACCGAGATGCCCTGCTACGCGGATTCACCACGGTACGCGATGTCGGTAGTAATGTATTCGGG
>JAJDBR010000040.1 GCA_029261275.1 Nitrospirales bacterium | reverse complement strand
ATATTTTCTGTTGGGGGCGTTGCCGCTTCAAAAGAATCATGGTGTCAATTTGAAACGGAATGGGGCGAAGTTTTAAGAATGTTTCAGGTTAGTCAATCTCACATGAAGAACTTTGCGCATAGACGAGGAGAGTTTGAAGGGTGGGATGAAGAAAAGAGGAGCAGCTTTTTGGGGAAGCTCCTACAAATAATGAGCGTGCATGTGAAGTTTTATGTAGGGGCAGTTTTACCAATTGAGGATTTTCATAATTTGCCCCAAGAAAAAAAGGAAGACCTGAAAAATCCCTATTACGCCTGTTTCCAAGTTTGCGTTCATGGAATTGGGATATACGCAGAAAGAAATTTCCCTGACGCGAAAGTTGATATGGTGTTTGAGCGTCGATCCACATCGAAGGGATTGGGAGGTGAATTATTTGACCGCTGCGTCGACAGTCTGGATGTAGGGGGTCGCCTTGGAAGCATTACTTTCGGTACAAACTTGCACTTCATACCTTTGCAGGCAGCGGCCTTGGTGGCCTATGAGTTGAACCACTATCGTCGAGGAAGCGGGAAGATGGCCGAAACCCGATGGCCCATGAAGGAATTGGACAAACAAATGAAAAGATCTGGTAGGGAGGATTGTTTTGTTTTCTTTGATGAGAGCACTCCCCAGGCAAGTTACCAGCACCATAAATGCCGTGATAAGCCACAGACTTAACCTACCGAGACTGTCTCTTTCTCCACAAACTCCTTCCCCACCACCGCAGCTTCGGCTGACTGCGCCTCAACCTGCGCATCCCGCTCCTTAATCAGCCCTTCAATGATGGGATCAATCTCAGCCTGCTCAAGGCCGATCTTTTCCTTAACGACGCGCTCGGTAAACAGCATGCGCAGGTGCAGATTTTTCACCTCGGTTTGTAAGCCCGTCACGACGTCAACCAGTTGGCGGACCGTCTGCTCGACCACTGATCGTTTAATCTGGCGATGCATGCTCATGGTGTTCTCCCTGCCAGTAATGCCGCTGTCCGGCGTTCCAATAAATGGTGATGGAGATCCGGATCATGCGGATCGTTCACCTTCGTTCCCCAATCGTCATGGGCCGCCTGTGCGGTCTTCGTGATCCCAGCTTTTCTATCCACGGCCTGGCGGTAGCTGCCCTCAATGAGTGCGAGCGCACTCAAAAGCCGGTGCGGCTGTTCAGGCTTCGTCTTCGTGTCGGAGGAGGGTGTAGAGTTCGTGTTCATCAGAAAGACTTTCGTAAGGTGACGTAAGATGTTCCCGTAACGCTGTTTTTCGATCCAAGCGATCTTTCTTTTTGGCATCCAACCGCGTATCCGTGGCGAGCGTGTGGACGTGGATGTCGTGCTGTTGCCCTAGTCTATGAATTCTTCCCGTCCGTTGATGCCAGGTTTTACTGGTGTGAGGAAGATCGTAATGGATCAAATATTGCCCCCGCTGGAGGTTGGCCCCCACCGCGGCCGCATCTGACGCGACCACGATATCGGCTTCGGGCTCCCGGCCAGGAGGAGGTCGAAATTGTCCAATTTTCTTAGCTTTCTCTTTGGCTGTATCGCTCCCCGTAATCGTCAGCACCCGATGCCCTTCTTCAGACAGCATCCGCTGGAGATGGTCGACGGCCTTCCGCGATCGGGCGAAGATGACGCCGGGCTTGTCTTCCTGTTTATACCGATCCGCCAGCTCAAGGACCTTGTGGGCTTTGGCGTTGTGGGCGGGTTTCGTATCATTCAGCACCCGCTCGAGCGCCCCATCACGCACAATGCCTAAATTGCGATGAATCCCGGTGGCGATTTCATGATGTTCAGCGTCGTCACGGCCCTCAAAGCTTGTCGGGCTCAAACGTTTCGCCGCCCCGAGATCGACCGTGTCATGTTGTCGCGCGGCCCGTGCCGTTCGATAATCCTTCATCACCCCGTCGTAGGCGTCCCGTTGATGATCACTGAGACTGATCGCGTCATCATGGTGTGTCGCCTGAATCCCGGGATCCACTTTGCCGGGGAGCAGATAGCGCCGGAGCTCGCGTTTCAAGACATCTTGGCTCGCATTCGTCTTGAGCCCATATTTTCCCATGAAGGCGTTCATGTTGTTGAATTTTTTGGGGTCAATTTTATGGAGCTGGGAATACAATTCGCTCAGGTCATTTTTCATCGGATCCGCGCTGGAGGACACATAGTAGGGCAAGGGCATATGAAACGCATCGAGGACATTCGAGAGCAAACTGTCTTCCTTGCCGGCCCGATTGAGGGTGTCATGCCCTTCGTCGATCGCGAAAAAATCAGGGTGGATGCCTTCGGCTTTCAGCGTGGCCTGCATGAGCGTCGTCCGGTCCTCTTCCTTCATGGCCTTGAACTGTTCGGCCATCTCTGACTCTGACAGGCCTTCTTTCTTGGCCATAAGATGCACTAAATCGTCGCGCAAGGCTTGATGGGTGACATAGATCATCTGATGGTCTGGATTCTTATAGGCGGCCAGCCGTTCGTCACGCGGCGCATCGGGTTTCCCCCACCACGAATATGTGCCAGGCTCAATATTCGCGGCCGCTTCCACCCCAAACTCCCCTTGAACGACCGACGGCACCGCAAAGAAGCCGCGCTTCACTTGGCCTTGGGCATGGAGATGCGTGAAGGCCCCTAACATCACAGCGGTCTTGCCACTCCCAGTCCCCAGCGCCAACGCCATCCGCTTATTATGGGCAATCAGTTTGACCGCTCGCTGTTGATTGATGTACGTGCCATCCATGCGTTTATTCACCATGAGACTGACGGGTCGATCAGGACTGAAGTTCCTGGCCACTTGCGGCCACATGGCGGCAAGCTGTGCTTCCGCCGTATGGCCTAACGTATGCCGCTCCGCCTCTTTCAGTGGCCGCACCTTCGTGACGCCTTCGGGATCCGCGGCAAACATCGTCCGTTGATTTTGATCCGCAATGGCTGAGAGCTCGCGCACGCGATCCAGTTTGTCTTTGGCACCCCCGCCGGCATATCGGCCGGCCGCGCGATTCCGCAACCGATCCATGACCTGCCGCTCTTCCGCCAACCGCGCTTCTCGTGCGTGCGGATTGACCGCATCGACATGCGCCAAATGATTGGTCACCGTCGTGCGGCCCAGTTGTAACGGCTGCCGATGCACGCGCCCATATTCTTTGGCAAAGGCGTGGGCGGCTTCGCCTTTCACAATATCTTGGAGGGCTTGGAAGGCCTTCATACGAGAGCCATGCATCTTCACATATTTCTCCCACGTCAGCCCGTTGGCCTGTGCCTCCTCAAGAATGCGCTGTTTTTTGGATTGATGCTCGTGCCATTCCGGATTATCTTGCGTGCCAAAGAGGCCTGCGGATTCCTTGGCCGGTTCTGGCCCGAGCGCGGCCATGGCCTCGGTCGTCGCCTCGTGGGCTTCGGGCTTGGCAAACCGGGCCTCGAAGAGATGGCGTAACGTCGACTGGTCTTGATGGGTAAGCTCGCCCGTGGGCGTAAAGGCCACCCCGCGTGTGGGATCCTCGGCCATGACCCGATGAATGGCTTCGAAGGTGTGCGGATCCTGTGTGCGTAGCGATTGTTTATGCAGCGGGGTCGCGTCTTGTCCATATTTCTGGGTCAGCGCCTGCTCCGCAAACTCTTCCCACGCGGCTTGATGCGACTCGGCCGTTCGCGGCTTCCCAGCCTCATCATACAGTGGCGCCACACGATCGAGGGCCTGAAAGTAGGCGTCATGGTCGTCACTCGGAATGTGCCCCAACACCGTGTCACTAAACAGATCTTTGTAAATGTCATGCGGCGCATGCCCATCGGCCATGCGTTGGCCGATATACTGTTGGATATCTTCGTCATGGGTGCCTTGAGGGGACGTCTGATAGGGTTGCGCGTAGGTGACGGCCTGTCGTTCGGGGTCGGTAAAACTGGTGTCCGGGCGATGCGCAAACCCCGCCGGCACCCACCCGTCTTCATCATGCTGCCCCCCAAGAATGGCGTTGACGACCTGACGATGGGCGAGGTCCTCTTGATCGATCGGCCGCACGACTTTGCCTAAGCCACCCCCCGCAATCAGCGCAAAATGGTTGGTCCCATCGCTATCAATATCATAGTCGTCTTTGTCGAGCCCCAGGGCTTTCAGTTGGCGGATCGCCGTCTCCGTGGACACCCCCCCCATGGACACCATCATCTCTTCCGTGGGTTGACTCCGCAGCGCTAGATTCAGGGCCCCCATGGCTTCCAATTCCCCCAGGGTTGCGCCTAAGGATTCCCGGGCTTCGCGCAAGAGCCCCAGGCGCTTCTCATTCAATTCATTGGCGATGGCCAACTCTGACGGGGACGTCACCGACTCCATAACCATTTCCTGGGCCTGCTCATAGGCCTCTTTGGCTCGGCCGACGGCTTCTTCCGTCACCGTCCCTTGATGGTCGGCATGGTATTGCCCGAGTTGTTCCGCCCAGGCTTTGACTTGGTCTTCCGAGAAATTGGTATGGATCGCGTTGGCGAGGGCTTGTGCCGCGCCGGCCGTGCCTAAGACATCCACGACTTCACGCGGGAGAATATCGACGCCCGTCACTTGTTGCGACACCCGAGACAGCATCGAGGCGGACCCTATTTGAATATGCCGGCGTAACGACGCCTGGTGGTCTTCTGGCTGTTCGTCAAAGGGGTCATGCTCGACCATGGTGAGGAACGACGTGGCTCGATCGTGCCGGGTACGTTCGGCCGCATCGGCCATGAGGTCTTTCAGGATTTCCTCTGAGGAGACGGGTTCGGCTTGAATCACATAGGACTTGGCCTGCACGTCGCGCGTGGACCCCTGCACCTCTTTTTTCTTCTCTTGAATCTGCTTGAGTGTGGCTTGCGTCTGCTTGTGGGCCGCCAAAAGGGCTACGGCATGACGCGGATCGACCCCCGAGGTTTCTCGGACAGGCGCTACGAGTTGCCCCGATGCTTCAGCCTTGGCGACTTCCTCTCGCGTTTCGTTGGCCGCGTCCTGCATCCGTTCCATTCTCTCTTGCCGAGCCGGGTCACGTTTGGCGGCTTGTTCATCCTTGAACGCTTGCGCTTCCTCGGCAATGTCCTCCGTGTGCGGCCCATAATCGGGTTGATAGCCCAACCCCCGCTCTTGGGGATCCGGCGACAAATCGGTCAGCCCCAGCACATTCGGCTCGTCACGATGAATGGACAATTCCCCGAGTTCGGCCTCGGCTCGGGCTTCGGCATCAAGCAGGAGCGTTTCCTTCGTCGCCTGGATGACTTGTTGGGCATCACGATGCAAGTGACGATGATGCTTGAGAATGGCCGCTTCTTTAGCACGATCCGATAAGCCATCAAGCTGCTCGGGCTTCAAGTCATAGTCTTGCCAGCCCTTGAGATTGGCCACCTGCTCGATGAGCGCGCGTTGATGTTTCTCCCGATCAGCCTTGAGCGTGGACATGACCTGCTTTTTACTGTCGACCAGGCCGAGTTCTTTATCGCGTGTGACCTGTGCTTTCGCCTTGGCCCGGGATTCTTTGCCCCGTTCCTTGGCCTTGGCTTTGTATTCTTCTGGCGATTTGACGTCGGTCAGCTTGAGATAATTCAACTTCCCGCCTGCCCCCCCGACCACATGATACGTGCCCGGCGAGCCTGCGCTTTCCCGAATTTTAATAGGTTGCCCTGCCGTCCCAGGCCCATGGGGATGGACGGTAATCCACCGCTCGGCGTCGGCTTTCAAAAACCGCTGCAACGTGGCCATGGCACTTTTAATGAACCCTGGATGCTCCCGCGTGCGTTGCACTTTTTCGGTAAATTCTCCCATCGGCAAACACGACATGGAGCCCAAGAACCGGGCATCGGTGTAATGGCGAAGGTACGCGGCCGCCGCGTCTTCAGGGGTCTCCCATCCCAGCATACATTTATCTTCATCATGCACGATGAAATCTGGGGCTTGTAATTGATGAATGACGAAGGCATGTTTTGCATCCGGATTCGGCCCTAGAAAGCAATCGACGCCGTCGCCATCCAGTCCTTCCGTCCCCCGGATATACCCATACGGGAATTCCATTTTCGTCGTCCCGGCCGTGCCATCATCCGGATTACCCCACTGGCGCAGACTGCCTTTCCGGTTTTCGATCGTAATCGGCAAGCCTTGAAAGGTCGTCTTATAATCAATGGCATGGCCTCCGCCTTTGCCCTTGCGTTTCACGGTGAGGACGTTGGTGGGGAAGGGAACGGTAGACGGCTTGGTAGACGCGAAACTAGGTTGACTTTTGGTGATATCAGGATTCGTGGGGTCAAAGGTGCCGACGTTGCCGGTCGCTGATTTGATTTGCGTGGGGGAGAAGGCAACATATTCAGATGGGCTTCGTCCGTTTTCATTGTGGGCATAATGTAGAATAACGCCATCATGGCCCTTGGTCTTCAGCTCCTCTGTCCAGTCATCTATTTCTGCCTTGCTCGCCGATTGCAGTGTTCGCTTTTCGGTGACATTGGCTTCGTAGGGGTTTTGTAAACTCAAGAACGCGGGGATGATATTAGGGGCATCCCCTGGCTTCAGGCTGGTATAGCCCCCAGCTATTTGATGGTGGCTCGAGAAATAAAAACCACGACCTAGCCACCCATCATCCTTTCTGTGTGGGTGGTCAAATTCAAATTCTTTAAAGCTGTCCCCGGTTCCATGATAGACCACCAATGGCTTCCCATGATCGTCGACGACCTTCGAGTCTCCAAACCACTGCTTAAACGCGGCAGTCTCGATGCCGTGAGCAGGGGTTTTGTTTGTAGACGCATTTTCTCTCTTTGCCCGACTATCTTCATGCGCCTGCACCACCGTCCCATCCTGTTTGGTGTAGGTGTTGATATGGGCCTTCTGCATCCGATCCGTCCGCGCCCCCGTATTCGGATGAATGCCCACCGCCTTATCGTCGTATAACGCGCCCATGAGATGATCTTTCACGTTCGTGACTTCGAGCTTTGGCAATCCATGTTCCACGAGCCAGGCTTGAATTTTAGGAATTTGTTCGCTATTCATCGCGCGTGCCGTCATGATCTTGACGCGTTTCCCGGCTTTGAGCCAGTCCCGCACCCGTCGCATCATAGAAGGAATCGGATGGCCCAACCCTTCGCTGATTCCTGACCCAGGCTCGTGATACGCTAAGGTTTTATCAAAATCAACGCCGATCCACTCCCGCTCATCACGCGCGGGTGTGTGGTGTGCAATCTCATGCGATGGTTTCGAATTGGTATAGCCGGCAACGGGGATCATGGCCCCGGTTGTGGGGTGGGTGCGCACATGCGGCCGGACGGATCCTTTCGCGAATTCTTCGGTATGATCTTTATAGGGAAAGACGGTCAGGCGTTGCTCAGGCAAAAGCGCCTCATGAATTTGATTGGCCACGTCGAGATACTGCCGTTGGGCGTCGGCCAGTAAGTCCGAGACGGCATCAAGGGCGGCCTCGTGCGGGTCCTCGCCTTCGTCACGGTACCCTTTGACCTTGCTCCGAATATAGGTAGCCTCCGGTCCGGTAATCCCGAGCGCTAGCAACCCGCTCCGCAATGATGCCATTAGTCATCCTCCATCACGTCTAAAATCACGCCCAGCATTTCAATGAAGTCCCGATCTTCTTGCAGGATGCGTAACCGCGTGGCCTCCTCTGCGTTCTTCTTCGCGGCGGCTTCGGGGCTCCGCCCAATGTAGTAGCCCCCGCCCCCGCCAGACGTGCGCGTCTTCTCGGGCGGCAGCACAACCAGGGCCCCGGTCCCACCAAACAGGTGGCCGGCATACAGGCGGCCGGCGTAGAGTCGGCCTCGGAACATTTAGGCGCCATCCAGAACCACCACGGTTCGGTTATTCTCTGCATCAAAGGTGGCGTCAATGCGGTCTTTCCCTCCATCCACCGACTTATAGTGCTCATTCGTCGTTCCCACGCCGGCGGTCTTTCCGGCCACGGCCGCGAGCATGATCCGAGTAATTTCTTCGGCGGTCAGGCCACTCTCAAGGGCTTTCGTCCAGACGCCATTGATGATATCGGTTTTATCCTGCGCCGTGACGCCGCTGCCGCTCGTGACAATTTGAAGCCCGGCAGAGTTGCCCGGTTGAATGGAGACATCGTTCACGACACTGAAGCTCGCAATATTATTATTCGTGCTTGTGAAAATTACGCGCCAGGGCGTGCCCACGGATTCAAATTCCACCTGATAATTATTCACCATCGTCAATTGCGGCGCATACGCCACTCCATCAATCACCACCGCGGCGTTGTAACTATGGGTCAGCGGCCACGCACGACCAGCGACCGTCTCTTCTTCGTCGCGAAGATCCTCATGGAACTGATCCGTATCAAAGGACCGAATCTCTCGTCCTGAGATCGGATCAGTTCCAGCAAGGACAGTGTCCGCCTTGGGGACAAAAATCACGCCGGTTGGCCAATCGATGCTTATGGCCATTAGTCGTTAATCAGCGTGACGTTCAGACTGAAGCCGCCTGAGGTGAAGGTGGCCGTATTCGTCGCCGGCTGTTTTGCGGTGGCGCCGGAGGCATTGGTCACGCGCACCACAAACTGTTGATCGGCATCAGCCGCCTTGTTCTGATTGGCCGTGTAGACCCCAGTGAAACTTTCACTGGCTGACACGACCACTTGATCAATCGGCGAGGGCATGAGGCCGTTCCCACTTGTGGCATTATCCCCAGAAAAATCTTCGTTGGACGTAAAGGTAAACACCGAACCAGACCAAGAACTATAGGGCACAATCCTTCGCACCCCTGCATCCGTGGTAATCCTGGCAAATCCCACCTGTGGTACCCAGGTGGGAATGGACCCGGTCACCGTCGCCTGGGTTTCTGATGCCCCCGACAGGGTGACGCTGGTGGCCAAGCGCACAAAGTCAGGCGCAGGATCACCCACCGCATCCGTGGCCGCACCATCCCACGGATACACCGTGACAACATTGCTAATGGCCGTGTTAATGGTTCCAGTCTGATTGTTCGGGGGTTGCTGTTGCGCCTCAAGCAGATCCGTGTAGAGATCGCTGGTATCGGCATCGGCTGCTTCCAACGTCAACCCGATATTGGCTGGGTTGAAGGCCGTGCCCGTAAACGACCCAAAGAGGTTGTTAATAATCAGGCGATCCACCGGAGTCCCATTGACGACGGCCGTGCCTCCACCATCGCTCGTGATGACCGCATCATCGAGGGGGACATCGCCCGTCAATCGTTGACAGTACAACTCTCCGGTTGTGCCCGTCGCATAGTTCACGCCCAACACCAGCGCCGTACCCGTGGAGTTGCCGCTGAAGGTCAAGATATCGCCGTGCGTAATGTCCGTGCCGGATTCCCCATCGAAGTTAAAGGTCAGGTCGTTGCCGACAATCAATTGGGCATTCAACCCCAGAATGGTCTCGGAGGTGCCTCGGCGCTGCACCCACTTGTACCGCTCATGGAACTGGGGCTTCGTGCGAGAGGCAATGTCGCCCACAGCCCAGTAGGGCTGGGCGCCGTTCCCGTTATTATGGTCAACGGTCGCGTACCCATACGTAAAGATCGCGTCCGACCAGGTCGCCACCGTCGCCGCCGCCGTGGAGTTATTCCCGTCATCGGTTGCCACTAAGGAGACTGGCGTGATCCCACCCGAGAGTGTGGGGTCAGGTGCGGTAAAATAGTTGCGGAGGTACTCTAAGGCCCGGAATCGCACCACGCGCCGGTCAGTGACCGTCCCCGCCACATTTACCTTGATGAGCATATTAATGCGCGAAGCTGCGTTCGGCATGTACGCGTTCTTCCAGTATTCCGTGGTGGTGGCCGACAGCAGCGCGTTGCTTTGAATGATGACGGGCTCCGTCGAGCCATCGGCATCGACCACGGCAATCGCCACCGCATTGTACTCGGTGGGTGAGCCGCCACCCTGCACCCAGGACCCGCTATACATATGGTAGGACATGGTGTCGTCAATGTTTGCGCTCCCCAAGGCCAGCACGTCCGTGACCCCGACGCGCTGTGAGATCCGAGGCTTGGTGCGGTCCTGCTCGTCGTTGCCCACAAACGTGGCATCGTCTCCCTTGTCGGCAAACCAGTAGTGGAGGTTGTTGGGCGTATAGGCCCGTGTATGGACGGCCCCATCGACGTTTCCATCACCACTAGACGTTCCCCCAGAGATGGTGTCATTGTCGGCGGGCGGGGTCACACTAATCATACGGAAGAATAGTTCCCCACTCCCCCCTGAGTCTGTCTGTTCAATCAATTCAGCGGTCGAGCCGTTCCCGAATGTCAGGATTTCTCCGAGCGTCAAATTCACCGTCTGCCCGTCAAACTTACAGGAATGGGTGGTGCCAAGATTCGGGCCCGTCCACCGGATGTTCCCGGACGAGGCCGTATACGAGGTATCTTCGGCAATCTTTACCGGAAACCGAGAAACAAAGGCGTTGCCATCCAAGAGCGCCGTTGCCGACGACGAGCCTCCCGTGATCGTTTCGTTATTCAAGGGGTTCGAGCCAGAAATCATCTTGCAATACATTTCTCCGGTCGCGCCTTCGTCGTACAACAGCACCAACTCGGCCACCCCTCCTCCCCCAAAGGTGAGGGTCTCGCCTAACGTAAAAGGTCCGCTGGCCTCAGTGTCGTAATTCAGCTTAATGTCATCCATAACGTTAATCCTCTCCTAATAGCACGGTTGTCGAATACCCGGTCACGGCCTCAATGGTTCCACCTAAGTTAAAATACTCATACGGAATCGGCCCACTACTGAACTTCACCCCACTGACATCGGCATCGATGGTGGCCGGGGTGGTGCCCGAGAAGGCCCCTGCCAGCACCCCACTGGCATTCGTCAGGCCATTCAACACCACCGTCGCCCCGGTCGTTTCGAGATAGACCGCCGCTCCCTCGACGGGCGACCCCTCATGCGTGACCGTCACCGACACCGACACCGACCCTGTTAAAGTTGTCACCGACGTGCTGACATCTTCTTTGGTCGGCAACGCGCCGGTGCCATAATTAATCGTGATGTTCGCCCCAGTAATTTCATTTCTCACATCAAACGTATTTCCCGAGAACACCAAGCCGCTAAACGTAAACGGCGTCCCCGTTGACGACTCAAACACGACCGCCCGCGAGTTGCCGGCAAAAAGTGAATCCTCAACATCCGTCGCATCATCCCACAGCAAGGCCCCATCAGTGGCCGCCGCGGCACTATTGAGGATATTGCAATTTCGCCATTCCATATTGCTCTCAATGCGGCCGCAGCCATCAAACGTACAGGCGAAACAATCATCGCCGAGAACGCCCGTTCCTGTTAAATCAATCGGGCCCTCAAAGCCCGAAAACGCAGCCCCATACAGATCGAGGCTCATGGTGGAATTATCCACCGTGACCGTCGCGAGCGTGCGGCCATCCGTGGACAGATCCTGCTGCAATGGCACATTGAAGGTCGGGCCACTGCGCCCAGAGTCCGTCCCCACAATCAAGCCTAGATCAATGTTCGTCGTCGTCGCGCCCCCAATAAAACCCAACCCCAAATACGAATCTTTCCCATCTGCCCCCGTGGTGCCGCCCTCGGACGCATCTGGAATGGCTTTGACGACATCGGTGCCGTCATAGTACGTCGGCGTTTCAAACACGACCTGCTCGCCGTAAGAACTAAAGGTGGTATTCGTTGACGCATCACCGATGACGATTTTGCCTTTGACAAAAATCACGCCCGACCGAATCGAAATAATGCCCCAGCGATTCGTTTGTGAGGCGTCATAATCCCACTCGGCGACTTCTTTGAATCCTTCCCCGGCTGTGGTCACGGTGCCTTCGACTAATAACTCCCCCCGTCCATACGAAATGCGATCAATCCCTAAGTTTTGCCCCTTCGCGCTAGCGGTGGTTTTCAGTGTGGCCCCAAACCACAGGACACTGGCCGGATCATAGGTGCCACTGTCCTGCGTCCCCGCTGATTGCGGATCAATCACATAACAAATCCAGCCCTCGGTATCCGGCAGGGAGTCGGACCCGGCCACAAACCATTCCCGGTAGTTCGACGAGACGGAGGTCGTCGCCAGGCGCACACGTAACCCGCCATTCGCCCGGGTGTCCGCGAGTTGTGGCGTGTTCACCTTGATCCAGATATAGACCAGTTTGTCCTGATCCGTACCGCTCGTGAAATCAAGCGCGGTCCCAATTTCAAACAACATCCCTTTGGTCGTATTGGACACGGCCCTGGAAATACAATTCGAGCCCTGCACATAAAAATCTGGCTCCAAGGCGGCAGATTGCGTCCCCACCTCATTCCAGCCTGTGGTGGATTCCGCCGTGGTGATATTCGTGAGATCGGTGGTGACAGTTAACGCCATGCCTCGACCCTCTCCGCCGTCACTTCCTTTAAATACCCGTCGGTATTGCGCACAAATTTAAACTTCCACCCATGCGTAGGCTTCGTCGTCGCGGCGTCAATGAGAGTTTGCATCCCTTCCTGCCGCACGGCCGCCTCGTCTTGCCCCTGACACATTTGTTTCAATAAAGTCCCGATAATCGTGAGCATTTTTTCCATGGCCTTCATCCGGGCGTCCTCACGGTCGGCCGCGGTAACCTTTTTGGCCGTCGACCGAACGAGGGCGGGATCCACCTTGCCTTGTTTAGCCAGCCCTTCGAGTTGGGGTTCATCCAGAAATTTCGTCATGTCTGCACATGCTCCAAGAGGGCGTGGTATTTCTCGATCGTGGCTTGTAAGTCTGAAATCGCCTGGCTCGCGGGTTCTTTGACCCGCACCGATTCTCCTGTTTTCACCCGGATCGCGGGGACCTCGACCACCAGATGTGGCGGAATGGCGTCCACCCGAATCGTCTGGCACTGATCCAGGGTGAGGGGCTCGATGGGCGGACCGTCTGTGGTGTCAATGAGTAATTTCATGTTAGTCGTTCGCCGACACCTTGGGCCGTTGACACGCCGGACAGACGGCTTTCATCCCCTCTTCCCCGCCCAAGTGCGGCAACAATTTCACGGTTTGAGAAGGGACGGGTTCGAGTCCCGTGGATTTTTGGATTAGGGGTTGCGTGTGGCTCCAGGCTTTCAGCATGCCGCCACAATGTGAACAGGTCATCATGATGAGCTCCAAGCGTTACAACAGCCGTGCGGATGGACCTTGGGGTTCAAGGCAAACGCCCATCCTCGGCTGAGCCATTGAAATAAGGTACATGTGGTCTTTTGTGCCTGAAAGGACTGACAGTTCTCGCAGCGCACTTGCGCCTTGATGAGTCCGGATTCCTCCGGCGTGACCGACGCCATTTCATGGCCCTGCTCGTCCGGCATCGGCGTGCCATGCACATAGAGTCCACAGGAATGGTCTTTGGTCACCCGGACCTTGGCCCCGTGGATGGTGCAGGTTTCCGCCGCCTCGCCCGTAAACATCATGCAGGTCTCGCACTGCGCAAACGTGGCGAAGGGTGGCTTCGGATCCAGATAGAGAAAGGTGTCACGCGTGAGCTTTGTCGGCTTGGGCATCATTAGTTGCATGGCACCCCCCAGGTCTTCTTGAGTAATTGCGCCATGTCCAGGCCATGTAATTCCCCTTCTTGCCACCCTTCTGGGTACGCCGCCACTCCGAATAAATACCGCACACACGGCATCCCTTGGTCTGGCAAAAAGACCACATCCAAATATAAAAACCGCGTGCCAATCTGCCACTCTAATTGCACGCCACCCCCACTGAGCGGCACGACATACGGCCCATGAAAGCGCTTCAAGGCTCGCAGGACACCTTCGGCGACGGCCAGGCAGAGGGGATGAATCGGCGGGCTCCCGTGCCCATCCCAACTAGCCGGCAAGGCCTTGAGGGCCTTGAGCTGGGCCAGCGAGGCGAGAAGGCCGCGCAGGTCGTCGTCGATATCCGCGTACTGATTCATCGTTTTACCCCAGTCAAGAGCTGCTTCCACATCTGCATCCTTCCCCTCCGTAGCTAAAACCCGATATCTTCGTCGGCCACATGGTACGGCTCCCCATCATCGGGGAAATACGTGTCCGGACTGCCGAGGTTATAGCTGGCGTGATACTGATAGAAATCCAAGGCGTTCGCCAGCACAAAGGCGTCAGGTCCGGCTTCAATCCGGCTCAGGGCTTCCCGATCGACAGAGTCACCTAATCCGTAGAAGTGCTCTTTTGTATACCCATGCCGCTTGAGCATCGCCTTGACTGCCCACCAATAGGGCCCGAAATTCCGGTACTGCTTCGGTGTGGTCTGGAGCACCTGAAGAATATTCTCAAGGGCTCGTTGAAGATCCGGCACGGGTTCAATGTGGTTGTCAGTCATAATTGTGTACGCTCCAGTGTTCACCACGGGTGTTGTGTACGCTCACACGCCTTTTGCCGTACACAAATTTTCATGTCTTGCCCCAATCTTCCGAGAAGAGTAGAATGATGTTCATGCACACCCTTACCGAATCACCAACTGAAAACCCGACGACACCGGCGTTAACTCCTGAGCAAAACCTAGCCATTTTGGATTACCTGCTCGATCGGATTCCTCCAGAAGCCCACACGACTTTCCTAGAGGGCTTTCACCGCGATTTTTCCCAGTTACCTGATCGAGCATCTGCTTAAACTGTCGAAGCTCTTCCACCAGAAACTGCTCCGTCACCCCGTGTTCCTGTAATAAGCGCCGATACGTCGACTCCCAATCGTCTCGATGAAGGGTTTGTCGGGCCATGAGGTCCTTCATCGCCTGCTTGGCCTGATCCCGTTTCTTTTCATCATAGGATCGGCTGTCCTCTCGTTGGCGTTGGGCCCCCTCAAACTCTTTTTTCACCTCTTCCGACCGATCACGTTTTTTGGCCTGTTCTCGACGTCGTTGTTCGGCCTCCCCGTCATCGCGTGGCTGACTCCCGCCCTGCTCCCCCGGCCGCTCTGCATGGTCAGGAAAGCTTTTCAGGAATAAGGTGAAGGCTGGTCGACTCTTGGCCATCCCCGCTTGCTTCGCTTCTTTCTCTTTTTTATAGGCCGCCAACACGGCATCGCGTTCGGTGTAGTCATGGAACGCATAGAGGCCTTGTTGAAATCGATCTGGCCGGAAGGAATTCTTTCGGCGACTGCCGCGTCCATAGCTCGGTGTGCCATACCGTTTATTCCATTCCTTCTCCTTGAGCACTTCGTCATAGAAGTGATGCATGGAGTCGGTATGGGGGACGACATAGGTCGCCGTCTCCGCCCCTGTTCCTCCAGGAAAGATTTTTTCCAAGGATGTCTTCCCTTCATGGATGCCCCACAGTTCCTTCCGATCGCGAGACGCCTCGTCCTCATAATTGGTTTTCGGTGCCATATAACTGCGGAGTCGATCTTGAATGGCCGGCAGATGCTCTTCCAGCATTTCCTTGGGAAAGCGTTTGAGCGCCACGGGATGCGTGAGGTTCTCGATGAGATGCCGCAACTCGGCCCCGGCTGACACGGGATCCGTTGGCGTCACGCCACTTTCCAAGTCATGTAAGTCAAAGACTGTTTCTCCCGTATCCGAGGCCCGGTTCGAACTATAGCCCACCGGCCGCATCGTGACTTCCCGTTTCTCCACGTTCACCTTCGAGACATTCCAGGTGGTCGGCTCGGCTGAAATCGTGGCCGGCCCTTTGCCACCGCCTTCCATCAAAAAGGCTGCGTCCGGATGGAAGGCATGGCCATGGCCGTTGAGAAGAATAGGCCCGTCATGATCCAGCAAGGCGTTCTTTTCGAAATGCTCATTCCGACTCAGGTCTTCATGGAGTCGGCCGAGCCGCATCTTGAGCATCTGCGCCGTCTTGCTCTCGGGATCTTTGAGGGCCGCATGATTCATTTTGGCTTTGACGTACTGCCGGAACGTATCGGCGGCCCCTTTCTTTTTCATGGCCGTGTACTTCTCCAGTTGCAACGCCGTATTCTTCTCCATCTCCGCCTTCGCCGCGTCGGGATTTTCGGACATCAGGAGAAGCATTTCATCCCGGCTCGTCACGCCTTGTTGCGCCGCTGGATTTTCAATACGATCCCCGCCACTCCACAATTGCGTCATCCAGTCACGTTTCCCGGCCATCGTTTGCCAGCGGTAGCCATCAAACGACCGTTTCGCTAAATAGGTATGCAGGCGGACAGACTCTTTGGTATTGCCCTGCCGCAGACCGCGGCCATTGCGTTGCTGGATGGACGCTGGCTCCCAGGGAATATCGGAATGGTGAATATCTGTGGTCACCTTTTGCAGGTTGACGCCTTCACCCATTGTCTGGGTATTCCCAATAATGACTTTCAGTTTGCCAGCGGTAAACTTGTCGGCGAGGCCTTGGCGTGCGGCACTGCTTGTCGCGACCTCCCCGTTAATAATGCCGATATGTTGAGCGTTCATCCCTGAAGCAATGAGCCGGTCCTTGATCTTCTGATGCACGTCGACTTGATCAGCAAAGACCACTTGCCCGCCATCCTTGGAGTGGGTCATCACATTTTTGACTAAGGCGTCATACTTCGGACTCTCGGCATTGGCATGTTCCACAGGATACAGCAAGCTTAAATCCATGGCCGCCTTGCCCATTTTGTCCATAATCGAAAAGATATGGGCATTCCCACTATCGTCAGAGCCACCCGCCTCCCGAGCTTGCTCCCGAAGATCGGCATAGACCGCATGTTGTTCAGCCGTCATATCGACAAAATGTTCTTGAATATTCTTTTCTGGCAATTTCAGGCCCACCTCTTCAGCGGTTTTCCGGTAGATATGCCGACCCATAATCGCGCGGAGCTCATCCATATTCTTAAAGCCCACGACCACGGGTGATTCGTCGATCGTGCCGTCGGTGCCCAAGACCTGTTGCTGTTCGATCTGGCAATACCGATCAATAAAGTCCTCTTCATGCCGGATGCCTCGACTCGTAAACGCACCCGGCACAATATGGGAGAGCATGGAATAGACTTCGAGGGGAGAATTTTTGACCGGAGTGGCCGTAAGGAAGTAGACACCTTTGCCGTTGTTCTGTGACCGGAGCCACTGAGTTTTGTGGTTCATGTCAAGGGCGCGTTTGGCAAACCCTGATCCACCGAGGAACTTCGGCGTTTCCCCTCGGCGGTTGCGAGCCGTAAACAAATTTTTGTAGCAGTTATGGACGAGAACGTCGTCTACGAAATAGTTGTGGTGGGTTTCAACTTCGATATTGTAGACAAGACCGTCTGGACACAGTCCTCCAAATGTTCCGTCACTTGTTTGTTGGTGAATCTCAAGATGGACCACCCGAGTTCCTGTAATTTTTGTTCTTTCTTTTTGTCTTGTGCCTTGCGAGCAAGTGAGCTGTGGCTGGCACCATCCACTTCTACGCCGATTTTCAGAGTTTGATTGGCGATATCTATTTTGTAATGACTCGGATAGCTTTTCCCTTGCCCCTTCATGGATACGATAACTTCCATATCCCATCCAAGCGCACAAGCGAGTAATTGCTGTGCACAGGTTGGACCATGGCCATTTCCGCCCTGCACAGTGGGTTTCCATCCCCTGGCACGAAGAGTTGAACGCATTTTTTCTTTGCTCACCGCATTCTTCATTGGATTTTTGGTTAGCATGCGCTGACGAGATTCTTCTTGAAATGCCACCATTCTTTTTGCTGTAACCTTCCGATTGGCTTCCTTCCATGACGGTAAGGTTGCCCTCCATTTCCCCATGCAGGACTTGTTGCAAAAGAACTTGTCCGATCGTCCAGTTTTTTTCTTCCACTTCTGAACATGATTGAGCGGAAAGGTTATGCCGCACTGATGACAAATATCGTTCATGTATAGTCTCCTTTGTATTTTTATCAATGCTATACACGAAATCAAGAATGGTCAATTGATCGGCAGGAACATACCCTCGCTGCGTCCAGAAAGGATGATTGCCTGTGCAATGAATGTGCTTCCCGTTTCCTGCTTTGACGGTAACCATGGAGCGAGGAACCCGTACCTGGAAATCCGTTACCGTCTTTTTTTCAACTTGCCTTGTTGCATGATTGTAGGTGTGCACGGTGTCACCTACCCGAAGACTTTCTATTGGCTTGCCATCGACGAGTGTCCCCTTGGGGAAGCAATGTCCTTCATCGGCAATCAAACAGTCCACACCCAGATGGTTCCAATAAATGGCGTTCGTTCGCTTCAGGAAATCTTTATCCGCCATCGCCTGCTCATAGCGTTGGAGAATTTCCTTGCGCTTGCGATCGGTGCCCTTCTCGAGTGCCTCCGACCGTTGCGTCCAGAAGTTTTCCTTGACATATTGCCCTTTGACGATGGGATCCACATCAATGTCGTTGAAGGCGGGTTGGGTGACCAGGATATAGTCGTAGTCGTTTTGCGTGATCTGGTGCCATTTCTTATCACGGACCGACTTCACATCCGGCTTGGCGCTTAAGTTCCCCTCTTTGTCTCGTGTATGCGTTTCCCCAATAATCATGACTTTAGAGCCCGGCCGAAACTTTTCAATTTCTGCCGCCCAATTCGCCGCCAGGGTTTTCGGGACGACAATGACCGGGCGGCGCGCTTTGCCTTGTTCTCGGAGCTTCGCTACGAGCGCAATCGCGAGTGGGGTTTTCCCCAATCCCACATCCGGCGCGAGAATGCCCTTGCCTTCTTCCAATGCCCAACGAAGGGCTGGATACTGGTACGAGTTCAACGCCATCTCGCTATTCCACCCTGGGATGTTTAACGGATCATTGCCGTAGCGCTTGGGTTTGAAGGAGTTAAACGCCCGGTTGTAGTTGTCTTCGGTTTCCTCTCGATACGCCGACGTCGCCAGCCATTCTTGAAACTCTTGTTCGCGCTTCGGAATAGCATCCCAATCGGACTCTTGCATGGTGAGCCGGTTGAGGTATTTGTCGTACCAGTCGGAGAGCCCGGCATACCTTGCCGTCGTTTGCTCTACGTGGATATCATAGACCCCATCCTTGAACGACGCCTGGACCTTTCCGTCTCCCCATGTTCGAGTCGACAGATAGGCCGACAAGGCCGCTTCCGGCACAAAGCCCGACCGCAACGACACCTCCACTTCTTCTATCGTTTTCGGCTTGATGGCCTCCAGCAACCACTGCCGTTGTTGGGTGAGTTGCGCGCGTAACGGCGACTCCGTCGGCAAGCGCGCAATGGCCGCGTCATGCGCATCGAGTTTCGGGTAGAGCTCGCCGGCCGTCAGGTCTTCGCGCAACCCCCATTCTTCGCCATCCAGGGCCACCGCGTATCGATCGGAGGCATACAAGGCCTGGTGCACTTCTTCAAGGGTATGCCGGTTGTCCTCCCAGGCCGCCATGATGGCTTCAGGGGTGACCGTATAACCATCGCGCCCAATCGTGGCTTGAGCCACGTCATCAAAATTCGTCCAATCGACATTCGTGTGCGCCACGGTCCCTAGCGCCGTCCCTTCCAGAAGATCCGACAAGCGCCCGTCATGATTAATCGCCGCCAGTAACGGCAGAAACCGCGGATCGCGTTGGCTCATCGCATTAAGGGTCGCATCGGCATTGGGATTGCCATGCGTGGCCAGATAGGCCTGGACATCGACGCGGAGTTGTTCACGATCGGACACCGGCAACCCATCCCGCACAGCCTCAGCCACCAAGCGCAGCCGATCGCTTAAGGCCAAGGCCTGCCCTTCTTTCGACGTCGGCGCATAGTGGGCCTCGCCAATTTCTGACGCTTTGTGCCAGCGACGCGGGTCGCCTTGCAAGAGATAGAGCTGCCCGTTCATGAGTTTGGTGGTCCCAAGCTCGAGCTCAGGATAGGGATTCTTGCGAGACGCCCGGACGGCTTTACTCAGCGCCTCCGGGTCCTCATCGAGCGCGCGAACCAGCTCTTCCATGGAGAGGCTTGCGTCCGGAAGATCCGGAATGGGCATGGTGGCAATCGCCTCCGGGACACCGGCCATGTCCCCGCCGACGTCGTACCCGCCTCGCCAATTGGCTTGGGCCGTGCCATGCAGATGGCCACGCACCGGATCGTCCAGGACGGCCCCATCCAACCACGGGGTATCCCAGATCCCGACTTTTTTCAGCGCGTCATCCGTCAAAGTCCCAAGCCCCTGCGACACATCATGGGGACGTTTGCGGAGCAGGAGAATATCGGTAACGACGGCCGTTCCCGAATGCGCAAACGCCGTATTGGGTAAACGATGCAAGCCCACCACCTCGGCCTTGGCCATGACGCGCTTGCGAAAGGCCCGTGCGGTCGGATTCGTGGCAATGCCATGCGGCACGACGAGACAGACCAAGCCCCCTTCTTTGGTTTTATCGAGACAGGTATCGACGAAATAGTCCTCGGCTTTGCCCAGGTTCGGCTTATCAAAGCCCGCAATCGCTCCCCGGACCCCAAACGGGACATTGCCAATGACCGCGTCATAGCGACTGGCATCGGCACTGGCAAAATGTTCCAGGGCGGAGGCTTCCACCCGGTCCTTCGGATGCAAAAGCGCGTTCATCTTGGCGCTCGTGGGGGACCATTCCACGGCCGTCATCTCCAGGCCCGCGGGCTTCGTTTCTTGAAAGACGCCGGACCCGGCACACGGTTCCAAGACATGGCCGCGCTCCAACCCAAATCGGCGCAAGAGATACCACATCGCCGCCGCCACCTTGGGCGGGGTATAGTATTCATTCAAGGAATCGCCAATACCGCCTTCCCCCGAATAGGCTGCGAGTTTTTTGCGCTCGCCTTTGGCCAGGCTGCCCCTTCTAGCCGCTTTGGCGAGCACCTCTCGTGCCTCCTCATTGGCCTGTTTGCGTTGACTGGGCTTCCACCCATCTTTGGCGCCAAACTCGGGCACTTGGGCCGCCACGTCTGCCCAGGGCAGACTATAGTCGAGGGCCCCTTGTTCATCGGGAGACGTCTTGGTAGACACCTTAGCCGCTTGCTTTTTCGGTTTCGCCACGCTCGGCAGAGGAGCGGCCGTGTCCGGCTCGGACGACGGCGCCACTTGTGAGGGTTGTTCTAGGAGCGAAAAGAGATTGAGTTGATCATCCGGCACCACCGCAGGCCGGGCGGCCTTGGGTTGGATCTTCCGCGTAGGCCGCTTGTCCTCATGGGCCTCGACCCATTGCCCGGCCCTAGTGGCATACCCTTTAACGTGCGTTTTCAATAACAGCCAGAAGGTGTTCATCATGCTTGGTTCAACTGCCCTTTAAGGGTGGCCACGGTTTCGCGCACTTCGCTCACGTCTTCATCGAGTTTTCCCGCCCATTGTTCAAGGCCACTCAACTGCCGAGCATGCTGCTCCTTATGCTCATCAATCTTGATTTCATTTTTGCCGACGCGGCCATTCAGGGTCGCCAAATGCTTCTCGATCGGCTTTAAATGCTTTTCTTTCATGTCGTTGATTTCCGTATGTACCAGGGTGGTGACCCCATCAAACCGTTTGCCGGTGAGCCGATGTGACACCACAATCGTACTCACCACGGTGACGGTCAATGACAGGAACGCAAGAATCTCCCCCCAGCTAACACTGAGCATGGACCGCCTCCAATCGTTCGGTTAAGGCCGTCAGTTGTTCGTGCGAATGCAGGCGTTCGGCGAGAAGCACACCGCGGCTGACCGGATCAAGATCCGGGGAGGCGAGATCATCTGTGAGGTAGATGACGGACTTCGTTAACTGGGCGTGGAGTCGGTAGGCGCGTCGGAGGGCTGGGTATCCTTGAGCGTTTCCAGAATCTTGTCGTTGCGATATTCTTCCATTTGTTCCCACCGATCCATGGCCCACTGATTTAGTGAGGTGTCCGGCTTGGCGTCGTCCGGAGTCGGTGAGGGGGGCGGCGGTACCTTTGTCGACATCATTATTGTATCTCCTCCAATGTGCAACACGCGGATCGTTCTTCAGGGTATTATACGTCTCTTCGGGATTCCCATCAACTTTATTAACCACATAATGTGGAGGCACGAACCGCCCGGACCCGCGAAACCGATCTACAACTCGGGTTGCCGCCTTCCAGGCCGGTAAATGGGCATAGGCGATAGAAATGTCATACCCTTTGGCATGAAAGATCTCCACCATTTTCTTCACTTTCACACCATTGCTGCCGGTAATGTCCATCACGACGTTATGATTGGCGTCAAACACTCGATTCATCAACATGCCTTCTGCGATATCGCTTGATTCTTCATGGAGAAGACCCGCATTGGAGCCCGTATATTCAGGAAGCTTTGCTTTGACATCGTCCGCGTTCACCGTCGTAAATTCTACCCCGTATTCACTGGCAATCGGTGCTAGAGTCGACGTCTTGCCCGCCCCTGGACACCCCATAAGAATAATGGCATGAGGCTTGGCCCCCTCTTTCGGCACGGCCTTGGGATTCAGCATGGACGCCACAATGGCTTCATGAATCTGCGTGCGTTCAGGGGTATACGTGCCATTCGGGAGCTTATACAGATGATCGGTCGGCGTGCCGGTGCGGTTTTCTTGCATGGCTCGGACAATATCGGGTTCCTTCATCACCGCTTCCAGCCACGCCGACACCTGGTCTTCATGCGTGGGATGCGGAATGGGTTTGAACGCCGGCAAGGGCTCCGCTGTTGCGTCCTGTTGTGCTGGTTGCTCCTCAGGCTCCTGTGGTTTCGAGTCCTGCCCCACGTCACTGTTCACGGAGGGGTGAGCCCTCTCGTTTATCGCTTGTTGCCGGGCCGCCTGCCGCTTGTCCTCATGCTCTTGGACCGTGACGACTTGGCCAGCCTTATTGGTCCGCTGGTATGTTTTAACGTGGGCTTTCAATAACAGTTGCATACGCCTCCACTCACTTTTCTGGGCTTACGGGTGATAGACATAGATCTGTCCGGATTCGAGTGTCCAGACGTCCAAATTCTGTAACGCGTCCGGGAACTTCTCTGCTAATTTTGAATCATCTTTCGCGGACGTATCTGTCCCGCGAATGTCAGCCCACACCACTCTTCCCCCTTGTGCCAGTTCCACGGTATGGGCGGCATCGGTGGCCCCCACCCATCGAATCGCCCGAAGCTGCACCGGGTCACGGAACAGACGAGGCGGCAGGCCTGGAAGGGAGAAATTGGCGATCGCGACATCATCGGTTAACGAATCCGTGACCGACGTCCAGGCCGTATCCGTGAGCGATTGAATCGTCAGATAGCCAATGACGACATTGTCGGCCGCGGCGGCCACCTGGGCCGCCAGCGCCGCCACTTCCGTGGCATGGACCTGATCGTCGGTCGGGGCCAACGCAGTCACCGTCCCTGCCGCATTGCTTTGAATGGTGAAGACCCCCCAAAACTGTCCCGCGGCCGCGCCGGTATTGATCGTTTTCGCGGCGGGTAAGGCAATGCCCGTGGCTGGGGCTTTCGTGATGGCCAGGGCCGCCAGGCGATACACCACCGCCTCCGTCAGGTGAATTTCCTCGGGTGTCGCATCGACTGCCCAGGCGCCCTGGTCTAGGACGCCATCGACTAAATCACTGGCCGTGAGTACCGTCAGCATAGAGAACCTCCTTTACCCGTAGGTATGAACACTCGACTAATCGTTCTGTGGCACGGGAATGCCATTCACCGTAAAGTTTTGCACTGGCACCCCATTCAAGAGAGCCTTGATATCTAAAATGATTTCTAAGCCTGTCGGTGATGGAAGCGGCCCCGGCAGTGGAATCGTTGGCGCATCCCGATCAAACACACCCAACAACGTCAGTTCTGCTAACGAGGTCCACGTATTGCCCGCGCCTTGTGCTTCATCCGCCACACGCAGCCAGACGTATCGTCCAATACGAGCCGTGGTGACTACTGCCGCATATTCCAGCGCGTTATTCGGCATGGTGCCACTATGCACAACCTCCCACTCATCCCGAACAAGTGGCATGGTTGGAGTCGTGGACGCGACTGGCACTAATAATTCATAGGCCCCGATCCGGCCATTGGCTCCCCCATCTTGACGCGGGAGCGCACGAAATCCTTGCACGTCATAGAAGGCCCCTAAATCAACCACCAAATGATGAGGGTGCCCTGGAGCTGGCAAAACTGGCACGTTCCATTGCGTATGCCATATCGTCGTTGGGTCCTGGTCAAACGCATTCGCCGCCTTGTTGTCCTCAACCGTCTCTTCACTGTCCGCATAGAAAACCGTCCAGGCACTTGAGGCAATGACGGGGAGCGCCTGGGTTAAATCTTCGTTGAGGGCCCACACAAAATCGACCGGGACACTTGGCCCCGATTCTTTGCCAGCCGTCGTAATGGCGGTCACGGTAAACGTCCACGTCGCTCCCGGCGCCAACACCTCCATGTCCACGCATGGGATTTCGGTCGGATTTTTTTCGACAAAATAATGATTGCCGATCACGCCATCTTTGGCGACGTATACGTTGTACCCTTTGAGGGCTGAATGTATCACTGGGTTCCACTGTAATTTTTCACAGAGCTGCGTCTGTTGTGCGAGCCCCATCCCCGCATTCATTAATCCCCACACGCACATCATGAGTCCCCACATCCCTAGTTTCATGCCACACCACCCTTGCAAAATAACGTTAAAAATGAATGCCCTTGCTCCTGTAAATACGTCCGTATCCTTTGGCAACTGCGCTTGATCCGGGCTCCAATCGCCGCCTCAGTCAGGACCAGCACCTCCGCGATCGCTCGTTTCGTCTCTCCCTGCGCCCACGTATTGAGGATCCATTGATCCTCTTCCGATAACACGGTCGCGACGGCCGTCCGTAAAATCTGGATGCTTTCCCACCGAGCCAGCGCGTCATCGGCTCCCATGGCGTCACTCGCGACATACTCGCCAGGCGCCTCCTCTACGAACGTCACGGCTGGGTCGGCCCCTCGGTAATGCTGGCCCGCTCGCTGTCGATAGATATCCACTCTGGCCCATGTCATCAAACGCAAGCGAGCGACCTCCTGGCCTTTCGCTTGGGCCTTCCACGCTCGCTCTAAACATCGATTCGCCGCGTCCGGTTGGGCAGAGAGAAAGCCGGCCGATCCGATCATGGTGCCCACGCACGCATTAATCGCTGCATCGGTCTTCGCAAAATCAATGATCATGCCGACGCCTCCCCCGGGTGCCATACATTGCCGTCCACATCATCCACGATCTGCGTGAGGAGATAGAGGGCGTTCAGGCCCAACTGATGCGACCAGGTCAGGTACAGCCAGTTGTCACTCTGCGTCGACACCAAGCTGTCCAACCCCAAGGCCTGTAAGAGCGGCCGCTGCTGCGGGCGAAACGCCATCCACCGGGCGGGACGGTCGGTCTCCCGTAAATCCATATGCACGTTTTTCCCGGTATAGACGCCCCAGGAACACGGCATCCGTATTAATTCCATAACCACCCGGCTATACGGAGCCGTGAGGAAAGCCAAATCCACGGCCGTGGCTTTATCGTGGGAATACGCGCGAGACGACCCACGGTTGTGATTGCCGCGAATCAGCGTGCATGGTGAACCGACCCAGGCGCGTAACTCATCGACCAAGTGCATCGTCGGCAAATAATAGTCGCCCCACTCAATCACCTCGCCGTGCAAGTTGACCTCAGTGGGACTGAAATGCTGGAGCGTCCTCGCCTCGTCGGTGGTCATCATGGGCCGATCTCCGGGAAGGGCTCTTTCACCCGGATAATTTCGGTATTGACCGACGTGAGCGCCCGGCCCTGGTTATCCAGCAACCGCACCTCATACGACAAGATGCCGCCCGCCACGACATCGGCCGCCAGAAACACATAATCCGCGCGACCCTTCATCACCGGGTCCGTCGTAGGCAGCAAGACCGTCATGGTCCGTTCTTCCGTGTCGCCATTGTCCAAGACCCAGCGCACGTACACCGTGTGCCCCGTCAAATCGAGCGGGGCATTCGTATCTTTGTCGCGCGCACGAATGCGGAGCCGCGACGAATCGTCACGCGCGACAATTTCTGGGAGGTTATCGTTGAACGGCACGCGACACCGGCTTTAATTTCGAGAAATCAAGCGGGGCGGGGACGGGGGTCCCCTCCACGACGTGATGCACAGGAAACGTCATCCGCTGTTCACACGGACAGACGAGCTTCAGGGTATGTGCGCCGGGCGTGAGCCCTTCTACGGCTTTGGCAATCGTGGCATCTAAACTTTTCCCACAGGGCATGCGTCCGAGTTCGTACTCGATCCCCGTCTCGGGATCTTTGACGTACTGCATTGGGCCCAGGCATTCATAGATCATCGTCCTTCTCCTTGTAAAAATGGCTACTCGCGAACGTCGACTCGGGACCGGCTAGGCGGCCGTCTGTCCGGATAACTCCAATGTATAGGTGGACTTAAAGGGCGGATCCCCGATCCCCAAGGCTTGATGCACCCAGACGCCGATCGCCGCGCCGGCCTCTAAGTTGCCCCCCGGCACGTTGATGGCCACATTATCATCGACAAAGCTGACGCCACCCGGGGCCGTTTTTCGATTGGCCACACTGGTTGAATCATCTTTCGCGACCGTCAGCCCAATCATAATTTTGGCGCTGGGATCTTGCGTTAGCTTGATTTGCGCCACGGTCAGCGCGAGCGAGCCATGCTCATTTTTCCCAAACACTTTTTCGTACCGATCGGTGGCGAGCGCTTCAGACTTGGAGTCGTAGAACGTTCGCGTGACCAGCGTCACCCCGGCGGGAATGACTTTCACGACAAAGGAGTCTGTGTTGCGATCGACGGTAATATCGCCCGCGGTCGCCCCATCGAGCTCCATGCGTAAAATGGTGGTAAACACTTTGACGCCGGCGACGCGGGTTGTGCCATTGAGGGCAATGACATCCGTCTCAATCGCGCCCGACGGCACGCGCCCAGTAATCGTCATACTTTGGGTGGTATCCCCGGCATCGTCAGAATCGACTCCGAGGGCCCCATCCGCCAGGACGGGGGTGAAGTCGACCTGGGTCGTCAGCGCAATCGCGCCGCCACTGGTCCCCGTATCATCCAGCGGCATGTTGGCCGAGCCGTAAAACGGCAATTGGCTTTGAGTGATAGGCATCCTGCGCTCCTCATCGCACCTCCCCCTGTGCCGCAATCTTCAAGCGTAAACTTGCCACCCATAGAAGAATATGAGTGTTCGGTGATCAGCCTAGGCAAGTCATAAGGCGTTAAAACAACAAGTCCACCTCCTGTGTCGTTGCAAACCAGAGATCCACCTCGATGTCATGGTAGGGGGCGTGGATCACAAACCCTTGCTCGCCTTCATACAGCATCGGCTGCTCATGGCGGACCTCAAGGAACCAATCGACCGGAAGCATCGGGGCACTCGCCACGGCGTGCATGGAGTGCCAGGGAAACGGGCGAGGCTCCGTTATCAGAAGCCCGCGGCTTTCCCACGCCACCGCCACCGCGTGGGCTTGGTGACGGCTGCTTTCGTAGGGAACAATGAGGGGGCCCTCGACCATCTGCATCCACGCTAGAGGAAGGATCGTCAGCGCCGGGACCTCACTGAGTCCTTCGAGCGGCACGATCGCGGGCCCCCGAAGCTGCTGCCTGCCCTCATACGGGAGGGCCTTTCCAGGCACGGTGGCGACTGCCTGCATCCAATTCAGCGGGACCCCCACCGGGTGCGCCACCACCGCGAGTATCTGGATCGGCAGGAGGGGGCCGTGCGCCACTATCGCCAGGGTTTCATACAACAAGAGCCCGCTGGACGCGATGGGGACGAGGGCTTCATGCGGCACGACCCGTGGCGCCACAAGGCGCTGTTGCCATCCATAGGCCAGGGCGTGGGCACGCGCGACCGTCGCGTGCGCCTCCCACGGAATGGTGCGGGGATGCTGGACTATCCCGAGTGCCTCCCAGGGCAAGAGTATGGCGTTCAACGCCAGGAGCCCCTGCGACTCCCACGGACAGATGGTCACGGCCACGCTTGTGCCCAGGATTTCCCAGGGCCCGGTCATCGCCCGCTTCAGGCCGGTCAACGAGTCCCAGGGCACCGTGAGCGGCATAGCCGCGGCGCGGCCATGTTCAAAGGGGACGAGCACGCCGTTGCCCGTCAGGTCGCTCGTACTCGTCCATGGCATGATGGCGTGGTGTGTGGCCGTGCCACTGATCTCATGCGGCATCACCACGTCCGGCACCGAGGAGACCTGTTCGGTGGCGTCATAGAGACAGGCGGTCCTGGCCGCCAGCCGCACATTAATGTCAATGAGATCGGTATCAGTCAGACTCCCCGTATCGGTGGAGGTCATCGTGACCTCTTCGGGGCCGGGGAACCCGTCATCCGCTGACCATTGGGCCGTGGCCAAGGCGCTTTTAATGGCGGCTGGCGTTCCCGTGATCGTGATGCACCGCGCCCCTAGCCCCGAGGTGGGGCCGATTGGCGTGGCGCCGAGTCTCACCACCGGCTTGCCAAAATAGAAGGTCCCGGTTGGGGTGCCCGCGACAATTGTGGCCCCCAAGGTCAGTTCGTCCACATCAAAGGTGGTAAACCAATCAATGTCGGCGACGGTGACTAAGGGCGTGGTGTAGTCGCCATTGACATAAAGATGGAAGAACCCATCTTCTTCATCCGCATCGGTCGCTTTGTGGGCATGGAATTCCAACAAATCAATCAGGGGTAACGTGCCACTGGTGGTGTTTGGGAACCCCCCACCATCATCCTGGATGTGGACTTGGATATCGCGTACCCCGCTGGTTTGGCGGTAGCGAATATAAATCGCCTCCGTCAACCCAATCCGAATCCCTTTGCAAATATCAATCGCGTCCCCGTCGGCCATCGTGAGCCCGTCGAGGTCCTTGAAGGCGAAGCTCGCCACCCAATCGTCCACCGCAATCGCGGGAAAATCACTCTTCGTAAACACCGCATTGGTCGAGACAATTCCCACTTCCTCATCGCCACCCGTCCCCCCCAGTTTTTCTGTCGTTACATGCGTGAGCGTTTGGCTGGCTCCGACGACTGTGGCTGTATAGTTTTCGTCATCTTGGGGTTGATAGTTGTGGATCAGCAGATTCGGATCGTGGGCTCCAATAATTTGATGATCGTTGCGAATCCAAAGCATCCCTACCTCAATAATGCCGACGCCCCCGGTCCCCCCAAGGGCCCCGAGCGCCCATTCATTCAGCAGCGCGAATTCATCATAGAGGTCATAGCCAATCGAGGTATCCCAGGCGCCCCCATCCAAGCGCATTTCGGCTGTGGCGTCGTCCGCACTCGGCCCCGTGGCTCTTGTCACCCGGACATCAACGTAATGATTGCCTGCCCCTGTGGCCACGTTCTGCGTGAGCGTGTCCACTTTGCTCGCGGCATCATTCTTGACATCAAACTCCACGGTGTATTGCGCCCCCGTGCGTCGGAGGCGCACGCTCAGGGGCCAATTGCTGCCCCCGTTTTTCCGTATGGTGCCGATAATCGTGGTTTCGGTATCGGCGAGGGTGAAGGTTTTCATATTGAAATAAAACCTATAGGTGACATAGGGGACCGCCCCCAGCGCCGGAAACCCTTGTTGGACATTCGTCGTGTTGGTATTAAACCGTTCGATGCTGACCCCACCCGTGATCCCCGTGACGAAGGCTGGGGTGGCACTCCACACCAACGTATTGCCTGCCCCGATCGTGGTCGTGACCCCGGCCAGATGATCGGCAAATTGGCGATAGACAATTTCAGACATTACACCATCCCCCGCAATTGGCTGGGCCATTGCCCGTCATTGTCGGTGGGCGCGGGAAGCGTCGAGGCCTGCACGCGGACTTCGAGTTCGCCCTCAGGGGTCGTATGAAAATAGGTGATCATTTTGGCGAGCTCACGCTCCACCTCTTCCTCCGCTCTGGCGTCGACTTCCTTCGAGGTGCGGGCTTGGTCTTCTTGTTTGGCTTTGGCCGCGCGTAACTGTTTGGCCTCAGCCTTCAGCGTCGCCAGGGCCTCCCGTTGCAAATCATCCGGACTCTCCACGGTGTACGAGTTGGGATCGTTCGGATCTGTTTTAATATCCGCGGCGAGCGTCGTATGCTCCAGCACGTCCCCATCAATCAAATACCGCACGCGGATATCACCATTCCGTAAGTCGGTTCCCAGATAGCTCATGAGATGTCGCGGATCCCTCCCATTAGTGAATCTCTGCTCCCGGGATCAGATCAGTCTCCCACGTCCCATTTTCGGCTAGTAATTTCACGCTCACCAACGCATTCACCTCATCGAATACCCCAAGATTCAAATTCAAGGGCTCACTGTTGGTCGCCGTTTGCGGACTGCTGTAGAGGTTGACGGGTGGAATGCCGCTGCCCCCCACCGTAATCGTCACGGTATCGTCATCGGTGTCCGGCAGCTCTAAGGCCAAGGTCCGCATGGCCGTCAGACTGAGCGCGCGATTAAATATCCGGACATGATCGATGAGCCCATCCAACCAGTTGCTCGCCAGAAATCCATGGCGCCCGATCATGGTACTTTGACCCAGGCCGCTATACTCAATGGGGGCAATCCCGGGACTGGAGGCCACGACGGCGCCGTCGACATACACGATATGGGTGTTGGCGGCGTGATCGATCACATAGGCCACATGGCGCCATCCGGAGCCACCAATTAAGACGCCGCTCGTCAGCGTAAGATAGCCGCTTCCGGTGTAAAAGAAGCCCGTCACCCCGGCGCCCGCGCCGCCTTCCACGCGCAGACCTACATGATCGCCAAGCGAAATGACCTCCTGATTAATGGCGCCACTCTCCACCTTGACCCAGGCCATAATCGTGATGTCCAGGGGGGAACTGATCAGGCCTGGAATCTCGGCTTGATCGTCTATCCCGTCCAATTCGAGCACATCCCCGCGGGTGGCATCGTTGTGGGTGATCGCGCCCGTGACCGTGGCCGCATTGAGGGCCGCCGGACTGCTATCAAGGCCAAGCGTCCCGGGGCTATCAAACGTGAGCCAGGCCCGCAGGGTGGGCTCCTCATTGAGTGCGGTCGTCGTGAGGTCGTCCGTGTAGATCTGCAACGATCCCGCGCCGGTGAGGGTCCCGATAAAACTCAGGCTTTCGAGGGCGGCATTGATGGCGGCCAATTGGCCTTGGAACGTCATCACGATATCGGCGGCGCCATCGCCCACGAGGAACGCGAGGCCGGTGGTGCCGGATAGTGTGATCGTGCCTTTCGTGCCCGTGAGGGTCACGCGAAGCGGGTTAGTCCCCGCGTCAGCATCGGCAATCGAAATCGCATTGCTATTCGTCTCGTTAAAGACGAGGGGGACGCCGACCGACGCATTTTGGGCGCCCGGTACCGTATTGATGGGCTGCGAGGATCCCGTGACGGTAATCGACACGAAATCAACATCTTCTCTGGCTGTGGCATCGGTCGACGTGACGGTTACTCCATCCATGCCCGTAAATCCCGGGTCTCCCTGATAACTCACCGGCTCCAACGACGCATTGATATCCGTTTCTGTTCCGCTGATCGTCAGCGTCGCGGACCCATTGACCCCCGCACTAATCACGGCGGCCCCCGAGAGCGTCACGGTCACCGTGCCATGGTCGACGTTCAGTCGCACAGTCGAAAGATCGCCGTCAGGATCAACCGCGGAAATGCCGGAAATCTCCAGGACGGTGTCTTTTGCCACCGCTTGGGCGCCCGGTACCGTATTGATGGGAGGAACATTTTCCCCCACCAGCACCCCAACTTGAATGGCCCCCATATCGGGAGCGATCCCACCGAACGGATAATTGATCGGGTCATTCAGGGCCCACGTCAGGGGCACATCCACTAATAATGTTTGGGCCCCGCGATTAATGGAAACAATCCGGGCCGTCTGGGCAAGGCCCACCTGAATGAGGTCGCCCACTTCGCCCGGGATGCCGAACCCATCATAAAAGACATAGGGATCACTGACCGGGATGGTCGTGCCGCTGCCAGCCGCCGTGGCCGTCGCTAGGGCGACACCCCCATTGATGGCCGGGCTCCCCGCCAGCGGGGTAAAATCTTCGGCCCCAATATTCGTAAAGAGGGGATCGCCGACGGCCCCATTGAGATCTTGGCTTTTCCCGGCTTGCAAGGCGGCCAGGGTGGTGTAAAACGAATTCTGGTATTCAAAATAAATAGTGCCGGGCAGTTCTTTGTTGTACAGATTTCCATCCAATTCGGGGGTATCCCCCAGTGTCGCGGGATGGAAGTGTTCAATATGCCGGGCGTCTTCTGGCGGGTTGTGGTCAATCGCACTAATATTATTCAGGACCCGGGCGTTGTCACTTCTCCAAATGGAAATGGAGCGATTATGAAAGGCGCCATCGGTGTAGAGTGTATTGTGGACAATCCGTGGACGTTGCGAAGAGCTCACAATCCCCGTCGAGCCGACCGCCACCCCACGGAAACACTCATGGAAGACATTGTGGCGCACTAAGATGTCTTTACTATTATAATTCGAGCCCTCATTGCCTTGTGTGCATCCTGGCCCCCCTTGTCGATAGGCATAATTACGTTCAATCAGCACATCATGCGCCCCATCAACATAATAGGCGGTTCGTGCCCCACTATCCGGCCCAGACCGCAGACCTGAATTACGTATGGCATTGCCCCGGACCACCCCATAGTGCGGGTTGACATCGCCATGAGCCACATACGGAGCGGCCCCCCACGTTTGCGCCGCCCCAATGCCGATGAGGTCATAGCCAATAAAATCGGTATTCTCGATGACGTTGTTGGTGACTTGAAAATGCTCAATATCCCACGCCAGGGTGACGCATTCGTTGTACGAATCCGGCACGCCCGTGGACACATCATGAATATAATTATTGTCAATAATAATATTGGAGCAGGGCGGGAAGGTGCAGGACACCCACCCCGCTAACCCCTCAATCAAGATCGCGTGGCCAATGATAGTCTGGTGCGCTTGATTCGAAATTTCATTATCTCGGATTTCAATATAATGAATCCCCACACCCCCAGAAATGATGCCACAGGTGAATTCAATCCCCGAGCCAGTATGGTTTGTAATGTGGAATCCAAGAAACTTGATATAGCTTTTATTGTTCCCTTCGACCATGACCCCATTGCCCAGACCCGTCCCATCGATGACCGGCTTATGCCCAGGGTACGCACGCCACACAATATAGTTCCCGGACGTTCCGCCCGCGTTAAAATTTAACCGCTCACCATAGGTGCTATTCTTCACCCAAATGGTGTCGCCTGGGATCGCTATAGCATTCGCGCCATTCAGCGTCCGCTTGGGAGTGCCTTCAGTTAATCCACTGAACCCGTCATTCCCGGTCGATTTATCAACATAGACATCTCTAGCCATGGACAACCTTCCCCCCAGTGACAACCAAGGCCACATAGAGGCACCGGCACGACGGATGCGCCGTAATGGCCGGCACGAGCATCTCCGCCGCCGTGCGATTCGCCAGACTCCCGTCTTCCAAGCGTTTGCGTGGGGAGATTGACCGACCAATATTCTCCACCGATTTCCCCACCCACACCTGCGTAAAGGGATCTTTACGGGGATGATCCGGCGCCACCACCGTAAACCGCTTGCCGTTTTGTGATTCGCAATACCGACACGCCCCCGGGTGCGCCAGCCATTTCACCTGCTCGCCCGGCTTGAGCCGCGAGAGATACCCATCGGTCGCGTTCAGGCTCGTCTCCGTCACCGCAATGCGGCGCCAATCGCGATTGAGTTCCCCGAAGGCGTCGCTGAGGTGTTGTTGAAGCGGGACGGGGTCATAGGTCGTGGTGCCACTCGTCAACCGCCGCTGTTCGGCCCGAATGACGATGTCGTGCATGGCCGAGCGCGTCGCCTGCGTAAGGTTGCCGATATGGCGAGCGGCCGTCGCTTCCGCGACATGGATGCGCGCGTGATCAAACGCACTGAGCCGGTAGTGGTCGGTGCCCATGCCCACGGTCGCCGGCAGGGTCTCCACCACCGTCATGGCCGCCTCCGTGGTCGTGGGGGACGTGTCATGCCGCGCGAGCCCCACAAGATATTGTTGAATGGCCGTGCGCTTGGCCTTCTGGACTGCGAGGGCCGGCGGCAAGTAGCGAAACAACCAGCAATCAATGACCGAGAGATAGTCGTCGAGGGACAGGCTCCCCGGCTCAAGGCCGGCCATCTTTTTTTCTAACGCGCGGCACTTCACGGCCACATCCTCGGTCTTGGCTTTCGCGAGGACTTCGCGTAAGGAATCCGCCCCGGCCACCCCAAAGGCGTGCAGGGCCAAGGCCTGAATGCCCTGTAGGGCCTGGCTCATCCACGTCGTACTGACTGCTTCCATCGCCGAGAGTAGGCGATCGGTTGGGTGCGGATGCCAGAGGCCGGCTTCCTCCACGGACTTACACAAAAACTCCATCGTCTGATTCATGGGCCCGGCCGCAATATGGGAACAGTCCAGGAGCATCGTTAGGTCCGTTCCTTTTCGTGAACTAAGACAAAGGCGCCTTGGTTATACGGTCGCGCCAACCCTTCGGCTTGATACAAAGGCATGCATTGGGAATAATCCGTTTTTATCGATTGGATCTCGCGATGCTGATAGCAGGCGGCTTCGCTGTCAAATGGTCCTTCCACTCTCATCCAGGTCCGCTCTAAATCCACATTGGCAAAAGTCGCCACCGCATGGACGATGACAAGATAGGTCCAGGGATCCATGGTTAACTAGACGCCTTTCCATCGTCGGCCCATTTCCGATACGACGACTGGCCTGGACCGGCAAGCCACGTAAAAAAGGCCTTCAGTTTATTGACCATGGATTGAATATGTGCCCCATCCCAAATCCGCGTGAGATAATCGCGATACGCGTGGACATCTCTTTGATCCAAAAGCCTAAAGCCGGTAAATTCTTCAAATTCGTAGAGATGTTTGGCATAGCCGTCGATCGTGGCTTCCTTCAGGCCTTTCACCTTTTTGAGAAAGGTGAAATAGTCACGCTTGAGACGTTCATTGATGGCGTTGTGGCTAGGCGGCGAAAGAGAAAGAGGAGGAGTGGACCGTTGAGGCACATCCACGCAGTCCGGATGATGCGTTTCGTAGTGCATGACAAAGTCTAAGTTGACCGAGGCATGCGCCAGATGATCTTCCGACGTATCGCCGGCGACATATAAATTCAGATGACGCAGGGCTCGATTGACACATTCGGACACGGGCATGCCGTGTTCCCAATTGCGATCACCATGTATTTGAGCCCCTTCGCCATACGTCAGCGCGCGCCGACGCATGGCTTCTGGGCTGATCAGGTCATAGCGTTCCTGCAAGGTGACTGAGCGACTGGCGCCGGAGGGAAAGACCTGCTTGCCATCGTCTTGATGCAAGCCTTCGTCAAAGAGTTCTTTAGACTTATTGCGAAATTTGACAGACCCACCAAGGCCAACAATGTCCTTCACGGTCACGGTATCAAGTTGAGCTTTGCATCGTTGCACCTTCTTCCTCGCTGGTTTTGTTTTTTCCTGCGATCGTTTCCCTAACGTCCCTGTTCGTTTCACCTTTGGCCCCTTTCGTTTCATCCCTGTCATTTCTCCGCACACCAATCCTGCGTCCGTTTCCCTTCGGACGTCACCGCGAGTTTGGATTTCAAGAGGAGCGATTGCACGGTCACCCGGTCATTGAGCAGCACCTTGGCTTGGACGCGGCCATACAGCCCCTGCTTCACATCCAAGAGATCAATGGTTTTGGCATTCTGCATCCATCCGTTCGTCGCGAGCTTGGCCTGAGTCGCCAGGGCCTGCTCTTGCGGGCACTTGGCGTTGATTTCCGCGGTATCAATGCCTGTCAAGCGAACCGTAAGCGTCGTAAACGGCTCAGGCAGATAAGGCACAATGACGCGGCAGGTGTCCCCGTCGTAGCAGGAGACGTACCGCACGCTATGCAGATCGGCAGGATAGGCCGGCCCAATCATGGCGCCACAGGAGGCCAACAGCCCCAGCAGCCCGAGCCCTAAGGTGCGGAGACGTCTCACGCCGCCTCATCCATCGGTTGTCTCCCCATGGGGGAGTCCGTGAAATAGCGCAAGACAATGTTCGCGGCGGCACTGATTAACAACAGAATTTGCGGATCCACCATCTCGACGACTTGTGGCCACGCCGTAATGGCCACCACGGCCGTTAAGATATTCACGATCAACGTTTTCCACCCTTTGAAATCCATCGCGTCCTCCTGGATAAAAGTTTCTGCCGGCGCTCGCGGCGCCCTACCCCATCACCACAATATCCCCGGCCGGAATGTGTCGGCTCTTGGCCATGGTCGATGGCCCAAAAAACCGATCGCGTTTCGACTTCTCCGGGTTCGTCGTTGGCGCATCCTCCTCGTCCTCCTCGTCCCGATCACCTTGCTCCTCAAGCTGAGGCGCATCCCGTTGAGCGGGAGGCCCGTCCCGATCGCCGGATTCTTCGGCGGTCGGGGATGCGCCCTCAGGGTCTCCGTCTTTTGGCTCCTCGTCTGGCGCATCCGGGTGTTCGGCGTGCGGATCATCGCCGCCCACGTCCCCTGGCGCAGGTTGCCCCGCGGCCGCTTGCTCCGCCGCTTGTTGGGCTTGCACTTGTTGCAGGTAGAGGCCGGTCAGGGACGGATTGAGCGGCGCATTGCCCATGATCGGATCATCAAGCGGCTTCTCGCCGTCTTGCTCTCGCGCCTCATTCACCGTCTTCGTGAGCTTCGTCATTTCTTTGCGCCAGTCCCGATCGACGGGCTGCAATCCAAAAAATCGAAATTTGTACTCGGGGGCAATACGGGCTAACAGATTGTCCGTGATGGACGATTCGAGGAACGACATTAACGGTTCAAGCCCCGTATCCCGGGCATCGGCTAACGCCTCCGCTCGATCGGAGCCGGACAACGACGACTTGCCCGCGTGGAAGGCCTCGGAGTACACCTCGGACGGATCCATACCGTAAATCGAACACACAATCGAGGTGAGCAACACCATCCACTTGGCAAAGTACATATCTGAGAAATCGTTCCCCAGCTTTTCATAATGCGCCGCACTTTCCTTAGAATCCGACACCATGACCGGCAACGCCCAGGTGTTATTGACGCCTTTGACCATGGCGTTCCATTGATTTTTAAAGGACGTGAGTTGGTTGGTGTCGAAGCTCCCGTATAACGTGAGCAGTCCTTTGGGGATGGCATTCGAATCAAACCCTTTGAGGTTATAGGTCAGCGCATTGAGGTAGCCGGTCACGACCTTGACCACCATTTCGGTCGGCGGATAGCCGTAGCCGGCATGCAAAATATCCGTGCGAGGATTCTGCATGAGATAGGTCAATTCATAATCGGTGTAGGTCGTCACGGGTCGGCCGTTGACCAATTGAATCGCGGTAATGCGGTCATTGCCTTCGTAGCCTTCTTCCGACACTAAATACACCGTGCCCGCATCAATGGCGTGATAGCCGGCGAGGTGTCGGTGGTTGCGGGTCATCACCGTTTCAATCGCCCAGGCATCCAAGGTCAACAGATCGCGGATACTTTTATCCATGAAGCCGGTCAACGAATCCCGCTTGAGGCGTCTCATGGCAATCGGGTCGGCCTCCATCCCCGAATGCAGGAGGTACTCATTCAACTGGTGCTCCATGGCATCGTCATTCGCCCGCAGCGGCCGCTCATCATCTTTTTTTCGGATTTCAAAGCCGACATCGCGGTCGCGTTCACTCGGCCGGAGAAAACGCTTGATGGTGCGTTGCCGTCGGGAAATCACGGCGTTGAGGAGCGGGGTATGCTCCACCATCATGCGCAAATGCTCGGCGCCAAATTGTGATGGGCGCCGTCGGTAGCCACCAGGGGTAGAGCCGAACAGTCCCATCTCGTCGGTCAAAATTGTTTTCGGGCTCAAGGGCGGCCGCTTCGAGGGTGGCCCCGGCAAGCCATTCCAGGCGCCCACTGCCGGGCCCCCTTTGGCCAGAGCCTGCTCTTCATACGCACTGAGGCAGGTCGCCACAAATTGCTGCACATCGCCGGCCGGCGGCATGTCGGACGCGTTCGGGAAATATTCTTGTTGGACCTGGGCCAGCGCATCACTACGCTCGTTGAGCGGGGCTGATAAATTCATCGACGTGCGAGCCGCTTTGGGTAGCATCTAATTCAACCCCTCCATAAACGTGGGTACAGAAATAATTGGGTAGTCCTGCGGATTACCGTTGCCATGCGGACACACGCAAATGGCTAAGGGTTCCACCAAAAAGATGGGAGCCTCATGCGACGCCCGGTTATGCAGCACCATGAGCGTGCTGCCATACGCCACCGCACACCACACCGGCACAACCCGCTTGGTCTTCCATCCTGGGTCAAAATATCCGCCAGGATTAGGTGTCGCCTTCGCCGATCTGTTCCACATAGTCCATACACTCCCCTGCCGGCATGGCAGCTTGGACGGAAAAGTGCCGCGCCTGACAGCGTTGCTGTTCGACTTGAAAATTCTGGCAGGCCCCACACGTCCCCGGCTTCACCGTGCGCGTGAGCGCCGGGACAATCATGGTTTCAAACTGGGCTTGATCCCCGGCTTGCGTGGCGGGCAATTCTGGCCGCTTTTCCTGGATTTCAATGACCGGAATAGGTGTCTTCGGTGCCGAAATGTCATCCATGAGAATCAATTGATCCAGCACCTTCCGCCGTGACCCCGCCACCAACATGTAATTCAGGGCATGGACAAAGTGCGGATCAATCCCGATGTTCTCCCAAATCATCTTGAATTCGCCGGTCTGAAGAATGTCGGCTTTGACGGCATCGCGCCGTTGCAGTTCGACGCGCCGTCGACTAATGGATGACAAATGCCAAAAGAGGCCGGGCTCCATGCGATCGGCATGCCCGAGACAAATCGGGACGGTCTTCCTGAGCCCTTTCACACTCACCTCTTGGGTCAGCGCGTCCGGATTCGGACACGCGATCTGTCGGTTGACCCAATGCATCAACGACCATTCGATACTTTTGTAGCGATCCAACATGACATGCCATTCATGCTTCGAATCTTTGCCAGCCCGAAGGAGGGCCTTCAGGTCTTCATCCCGATCGGACCACCGCACCATATGCACATTGTCGGTGTAGTAGGAGAGGAAGACGCGACGGGGAAAGGCTTTGGCAAAGCGCACGGCTTCGTTGTAGTTGGGCAAGGCATCGAGCACGCAGCAATCCACATCATATTGCTGCATCAAGTCTTTCATGGGCGTGAAGGGGTCATCGGCCTGCACCATTGCAAGATGCCGAATTTCTACCTTGTTCGGCCCCACCCAGCCAATGACCACATGGTTTTCTTTGCCGCGTTGATCGACCCCCATGACACAATTGGTGCCGGATGATTGCCACTTCAATGCAGGGTTGACGCAGCCCCAGGCAATTTCAGGAGTGACGACAATGGATTCAGGGTCGAGGTAGGGTAGGCCGAGCTTGGAGTTATAAAACTCCGCCTTATCCGTGGCATCCAACCAGGATTGCCAAAAGCGCGGCGCTTTCCATAACGGGGAAAGAATCTGGGCGACATGCCGCCCTTCGACGTCGCGTTCGGGTTGGTGAAAAATATACCGGCCGTCGACGGGACGTGCGATCCGCTTGTCACACTTGGGGCACCGATAAAAGACTTCGCCCTTGCGTTCGCCGACACAATTCGGAAAGGTCCTGGCGAGGTCGATGCCGTCTTTACAGCGGCACTTGGAATGCCACATGCCCATCGTCGACCGCTTGTAGTAGTAGTCAATATCGGCGCCGGGATGTTTGGCGGTCGAGAGCTTGATATTGATGGGATAGGGGGAGGCACTAATCCGCTCGGAGGCTCGTTCGACGTCTTGCATGGCCATGCGGCGGACTTCATCGAACCACACCCCTTGCATGGGTAAAGACTCGGTCGACGTCTTCCCGCCCATGTACGAAAAATAGACGGTCGAGCGCCCAAGGGATCGGACGCGCTTGCGGTCTTCCGTCTTTCCCCCAGTGAGATGATCGCGGCCAATGAGTGGCCGCAGTCCCATGCACGATTCGACTAAGGGCATAAACCGCATCGAGGAAAAAATGAGGGTCATTTCTTGATCCGGCAGGAAGTAGCCGAAGGAGCGGCCCCAGAACGTCATGGTCGCCATCACCATCGACAGGATGGCGGTGATACTTTTGGCGACTTGAGCCCCGGTCATGAGGACTAAGCCAAACTGGTCGCCTCGGTCATAGCGAATGCCCTCAAAGATGGGGATCAGATATTCCCGGTCTGTGAACGAAAACGGGTTGTTATCGACTTCGAATTGATGGAGTTCGACAAACTCCCTGAGGGTAGCGGGGCAGGATTCGACGATCGCCGGTCTGGTGCTGTGGGTGGTCTGGTTAAGTTCCTCAAAAAGGCCGCCGAGCATATCCTCCCAGGTCAGATCGTCCCGAGGTGGCGCGTCTGGGTTATTTTGCAGCAGCAAGCTCATACGCCTCCCCTTCAATCCTTCGGGCGTCCTCCACGATCTTGCGCAACACCTCCCGGTCGGGAATATGTTGGGCGGCCACATGCAAAAACTTCCGGATGAAGTCCTTGGCTTCATCGAGGGAAAACTTAAACCGATTCCCCCATCGCGCCGGGAAGCGACGCTCAAGGAGCCATGCGTTCGCTTGCCAGCCCAGGTCCCCACCTTGAACCATTCTTAAATTGCGGTCTTCTGCCTCAAATTCTGCCTTTTTTATCATGTAAGAAAATTGGGCATACATCGTGTCGAGATGATCCTGCTGATCACTCACGCCCTGTTCGATCCAGGCGTAATACGTCGGGCGGGTTAATCCTTCATTCTGCACGGCGGATGTCACGAAATGCCCCTGACGAATGGCCTCACAAATGCGTTCGGCTCGCTCCATGGTCAGTTCGATGGGTCGGCCCCTTGTTGCCGGCACTACATCTTTCCCAAGAACCGCCTTGCCAACTTTTTTCTTTCGGGTTGTGGTGGCAGGCTTTTCCTTTCCCTGTCTTGCGGACTCGGCCGTCGTCTTCTGGTTCTGACGCATCTTCTTCTGCGACGCCTGTTTGAGCGCTTGCGCCGCCTTCTTGGCCGTCGTCGTCGTCTTGGCCGGTGGCTGTTTCTTGGTGGGGACTTTTTTAGCCATAGATTTCGTACGTACAGATCGCCAACCAAAGAAGCGCCACAATGATCCAGCCGGCGATCTCCAGCAGCTCCATCATCTCACTGGCCCTCTGTGGATTCGTCGTGGCCACTTCCCGTCGGGATATTTCCCGGTGACCAATAAATGCATGAGCGGGGACTCATCTTTGGCGGCCCACGGTAACCGCGGCACCGTCCCCCGTTCGCGCATATCTTGATAGTGCAGCCCCGTTTCGTAGCGAGCGACCGATTCAATGGTCACGCCTTCCGTTTTGCGACCATTGAACACACGGACTAAAATGCCGGGGAGGCATAACCGCCAGATCGTCTGCCGGGAGCACCCCAGCCGGCGCCCCGCATCTTTCACGCGCATATAAGGTTCCAGGACGTTCCTCATGGTCAGGTGCCATAAAAAAAGCCCCGCCAACCGTTTCCTCAGAAACGATCAACGGGGCTTATGTTGTCTCCATTGGGCCCGCGTCTTAAACCAGACAGCTCTGCGTTAGGCAGTCCCCTTCAGTGGATGTGGATCAGATGAATGCCGTTGCACGGCTAAACGATGGAGTTCCAGTGGCGCATGAACGGTATAGGTCACCGCGCACGATTTCACGCGACGCTGTTGCACGTCGACCAGAAGCGTACCAAACCCTGATGCTTTCAAGAGATGGATCGCATGTAAAATGTCCTGCTCCGTAAATTCAGGCGTCTTATTCACAGCTCCTTCTATTTTGCGTCACAATTGCACATTTGGCAAGCGCATCCCTTACCCCTCAGCCCGGCCCTCATGAATCGCCTGGGCCTTGGCGGTAATCTCCTTTAACCAGGCCTGTTTGGCCTGTAAGGCCGCAATCTGCCCTTCTAACGCTTCCCATTCCTCGCCCAAGGCTTGCAGGACCGGGTTCTCACACAAAGCTGGACCGGGCGAGGCCGGCAGCGACGGGGCCGTGGGCGTCTTCGGGGGCCGGCCGATCCGTTTCTTGAGGGGAGCACCATTCTGTTCTTTCGGGGGCCGACCGATCCGTTTGGGATGGTCTGGTTGCGCGCGTAACGTTTGCGTGAGGGCGTCGACGGAGACCACTTTCTTTCGATAGGTGCTCCCCGGCTTCGGGCCGCGTTTCTTGGGGGCAGGAGGGAATGCGGACCCCTCATCAGGGCGCTCAATAGGGTCATCCACGCTATTGCCCATCAGATCGTCCATGGTTAGGTTTCCGATGAGCCGTTCAGCCACTGCTTGCCCTCCGCCCCCTTTTGGAGCCCTTCCTCTCCACTTCAATCCCTTCCCTTCCGGTCCCTTCCTCTCCCCTCCTTTCCACTGTGTTGCTTTGCCCTCCTCTCCAATGCGCTCCGCTCCGCTCCATTCCTTTCCACTCCTTTTCTTTCTCCTACGCCGATTTTGTCGCTTTCATTTACTCAAACCGCACCACATCAAACCGTCCGAACCGTGGGCGATTATCCGAGAGCCCAATCTGCTCACCCGCAGCTTGCAGAATGTCCCGGGTCGCACTCTCACTCAGTTGCTTCTCATCAACCAGCAACGTGAATTTCAGCTCCCACTCATGAAAGATCGGACGCGTCCGCATAATACGATTGCGATTAATCACCACGGGGCGGACATCCGTAAATTTCCCCGACTTCCATAAAGCATCCAGTGTGCGTGGACCTTCATACAGCAGCGGCACCTTGTCTTCGAGAACCGTTAACCCAATTTTCGCTTTGGGGCCTTTACTCGATTTCTGTGCGCCCTTAAAGAGGAGGCTTTCAATATTTTCGGCGGGCCAATACGGGCCAAGCTGCGCATCAAAATAGAACCCCATCTCCCATTCCAGGCGAGACAACTGAAGAAGATCTTGCTCTGTCTTGTTTTTCTTTTTATCGGTAATGGCTATAATCTCCCTGGCGAGGTCACTGGTTTTATCCAGCCCTCTCGATGAATGCATGAGACATGGCGTAACCGATTTGAATTCAACGCGAAACTTTCCCATATTGTGGTTTGTCCCATAGTCCCTCCCTGGTTAAATGCCCCCCCTATCCGATATCGGACAGGCTTTTCGCAACTCGTTGATTTTATAGCAGTCTCACTGTCGCTCACGCCCACGGAATTTTTCGCTAAGTCGTTGTTTTTGTTCAATTAACCCCTGCCCTGAAAAGGCTGGTGTCCACAGTTCGATTCTGTGCCTCGGCACCGATTTTCCCTTTCCTTTCAACGTGACAGGATGTGCTGCTTTCCCCTCCACATTTCCAGAGACCAAACCAGAGACCACATCCAGCCGGGAGACTGCCTCCCGCAGCTGGTGATCCCATCCGATGCCCCCATGGGAGTAGGACGCCGTGACCCCGGGCATCGTATGTCCGCCCAGCCATTGCCGGACTTCATAAATCACCCCGAGGTTATGCAGATGTGTCAGAAACGTATGTTTTAAATCGTGGAAGGTCAGGCCTTGGATGCCGGCTTGGCCAAACTCTCGGAACCACGCCGTCTTAAACGAGTCCCGGGTGGTCCAGCGGCAGAAGATCCGGCCGGTCCGAAAGATCTGCCCGTCCGGCCATAGTACAAGTATGCTCAACGCCCGCCCAGCGTTGGGCATTCGATCAGAGGGGGCAATGGGTTATCCAACCAACAAACCACGACGCCAGACAGAGCTGGTGTCAACACAAACCTCATGTCTTGCAGTGCTCGCCGCACGCACAGAATTGTGCAATCGAGAATATCTTCTGCCTACGCTCATCGCCAACGGCATTAAAATCACTGTCCTCGACCATGCATGACCTGATAGGACAAAGGGTAGACCGTGTCAAATGGAAAAAAGCGGAGCACTTTAGCCGTTGTGATGCGGATATTCGGCTGGGTCAGTTTTGCAATGAGATTAAGAGCCGATTGGTTGAACTACCCGAGCAACCCTCCTGCCTAATGCTAATGAATCGTACATGAAATTTTTCGAGATCCCGAACTTTTGTTCCGGTATGGGAACAGGTATTATGATAATAGAGAGTAATGGGGAAATAGCTCTCAAGACCATTCAATTCCTTAAAGAGGAATTTGAAATATCGCCAGACAGACTCTAAATGGGTTGCGTCCAAATAAATAGCCCCTACGACGAAGACCAAGAAGTGTAGTTTCGCGTAAACACCCGATCTCCTTGCTACCCAACGCCCCACCCCATCGCCCAAAATGTGCGAAACCATGTACCACCGCCAATTCAGGAAACTTAGAGCCGAGCATGACCAACGGTAGACGATCAAAGGTACTTGCTATTGGTTTAGATGCCTGTGACCTGGAGTATCTACAATGCTATTTACCACACCTCCCTAACCTGCAAAAACTTTTGGGGACGTCCACCCTCACTGAATTGAATACGACATCGGCCGCGATGGATGCGAGTGTATGGCCGACGTTCATGATGGCCTGCTCCCCCGGTGAACATGGTTATTATTTCCCCTTTCAATGGCATGCTCAAACCCTTCAATATCAGCGGATTGGTGGAGGCTGGCTGCCCTTTAAACCATTTTGGAATTTACTGCGCGACCGGGGATGCCAGGTTGGTATATTCGATATGCCATTACTGCCCTTACCCGTCTCATCTGGAGATCGAGTTCACTATTACCACTGGCATTCCCAAGATGAAGGAATTGCCTATCGCGATAATAAAACGCCCCTGGGTTGCCAAATCATAAAGAAATGGGGACCGAGCCCTCTCTATTATGATATCCCTGTCGATAAAACCGCCGAGCAACTAGAACGACTACGTTGCGCAGCCATTCGCTCTGCTGAAACGCGCGGTGAAATCGGCAAATGGTTACTCGAAGAATCGGACTGGGACCTATTTTTCACCTGTTTTTCGGAACTCCATAGGGCCGGTCATTACCTGTGCCCTGACCCAGCGCACAATGAACTACCTTTGATGAAGAGCGATACCCTGATCGACGTTTATCGGGCGGTGGATCGGGCAATTGGCACCTTGCTCTCAGCCCATACCGCACAGAATATCCCGGTTATCCTTTTTTCCTTACATGGGATGGGACCAAATAATTCTCAGGTTCATTTCATACCCAAGGTGTTGGACCGATTATTTGCCGGCCCAGGCACAGATTCTGCGGCGCACTCAATTGCACCCCAACGTTCCCTTTTTCGTTGGTTGCGAGAAAAAGCTCCGGCCCAACTACAACAAACTATTGCCCGAAATGTGTCACAATCAGTACGAGACTGGGTCGTGAATCGAGCCTTTAGCAGTGGGATAGACTGGCCTCATATCCCAGCCTATGGCCTATTATCCGGAGGACAGGGTTATATTCGCTATAACATTCAGGGACGGGAAAAACGAGGTTGGCTCGTCGCTGAGTCTGAACAGCATCACCAGATTAAAACCCTGCTCAAAGAGACTTTTTTCTCCTTGCGGGATACCCACACAGGGAGGCCACTGGTGAAGCAAATTTTAGATATCGAAGAGATATACCCGGGGCCCTTTGCAAAGTATTTACCTGACCTGTCGATTATTTGGCACGAGCTAGCCCCAACCAGGAAAATCTCTTCACCAACTCTGGGCACTCTTTCCGGCCGTATTACCACTGGACGAGGGGGCAACCACCGGCCGAAAGCATTTTATTTCTGTAACTCCAAGTTACCCGAACAGATAACTCGACAGGTGACTCATATAGGCGAGTTGTACCAAGCTTTCAACTACTTGCTTAAATGAAGCTAGATGGCAAGGCCATCCGACAGTTGGATTCTTCTCCGTTTAACCAAGCAAGATGTATGTCCTCTTCATTTTTGGAGCGGAAGATCGGTACACAAAAATGCCCTATGCTTGGGATCCAATCCAACCATTAGAAATATTTCCTTCGACCTTTCACCTCCTACCTATTAAAATTCTCTGTATCCTGTGGGAGATCCGGAATCCGAGATCGTTAGGATATTGCTCCGCAAGTGGGACTCTCTCGATGTTCCACATAAAACGGCGGTCACGCCCGGTATGTTCAACACAGCAGGATACGTTGCAGGAGGGCTGGCAGTCTGATTCGAAACCGTACTCATAGCCACCACGCCTTTTTTGTTGATCCTCGCCATTTGCAGGTAATCGGGTACTGTATACTCGTCCAATGCCGGTGGTTGTAACATCACCACATCCCAACGAGAATCTTGAACGGCCTGAGTGATCACAACATGATCGGCATCCTCTTTCGTCGACTCGGAAATACCAATAGCGCGGATCATTCCAGATTGTTTTAAATCCTGTAATACCGGCAATAAGGTTACCGCTGCTGTGTATTGGCCAGGGGTCACGGCATGCAAATAGAATACATCCAGATACTCGGTGCCCAAACGACGAAGGGAAGAGAAAAGCTGAACCTTCAATTCGTCATCTGTTAGATACCAGCCCATCAGGCTGCTGGTTTTTCGCACAATCCGCTCTGAAAAGGACCCACCTGGGAGCAGCGGTAGTGTCTTGGGCAGCGGAACTTTACTACAAAGAATAATATCCTCACGCTTGACCGATTTTATGGCCTTGGCCACGATGGCCTCATTTCCGTATACCGCTGCAGTATCGATAAGATTAATTCCCATTGACATCGCCAATTTTATCAGTCGCACTGCGTCTTGATCACTGGCTCCTATCGCTAATCCCAATCGTTTGGTACCGCCACAACCCAATCCGAGACGGCTTACTGTTATTTGCGTATCTCCAAAATTCTGGTATTGCATATCATGACCAATTTTTTTGGGTCAATTGAACGGTTTGAGGCCGAAAATGACTCGATTTGCAAAGTCAGCACAACAAAGCCGCTACACCCAGACGCATACGCTTCATGCATGAAAAAACAAATGTAACGAACCATTCTATCCGCAGGGAAGTCATCATTTTGCTTTTCGATGCGGGGATTGGCTCCGACTCGGTGCATTTCGGATCCTGTTCAACCTTCCTGGGCTTCTAATTCTACCTCGACGTTCCACGTAATGAATGCGCTATGAGGCCCATTTACTTAAACTTTTCCGACTAGTACTCTTATGGGTGGTTACAATCTTCTGTACAAAAGCCTATTGATACAATTAATTGATGGAGAAGTGCTATCTTGGCAGGCCTTTCGTCCTCCCATCCCAACCTCCAGGGTAAATCTGGCTTTAAGGAATGGGTTAGGAAAAATTCACGCTCCTCGGGATGGGATTTTTTTTAGTCCGCCAGTAGAATTTATATGCATGCTGCACCTATTCATGTTTCTCTGATTGTTCCCGTCTATAACAATCCCCAAGATCTTGTCGAGTGTATCTCTGCCCTCAAAACAGCCCAACCGGCCCATTCAGAAATTATTGTCGTGAATGATGGATCTACTGATGATACAGGATCAGTCGCCGAAGGGTTAGGTGTGACCGTGCTACACCTCAGGGAAAATGCAGGAGGTGCGGCAGCACGAAATCACGGTGCTCGGAATGCCCGAGGTGCTATCTATTTTTTTATCGATTCCGACGTGGTGGTACAACCTGACACCGTTGACCGTGTCGTTCAATTTTTTCAGGAACGGCCTGAATTTGCTGCAATATTCGGATCCTACAATACGGAACCTCGCGCGCAGAATTTCATCAGTCAATATCGAAATCTTTTGCATCACTATTTCCATCAACGTGGAAGGTCCGAGGCCTCAACCTTTTGGTCTGGATGTGGGGCAATCAGGCGTTCGGCATTCGAGGTCGTTGACGGATTTGACGAGGACTTTAAGACGAATATGGAAGACGTCGAATTGGGATATCGTCTAAAAAAAGCAGGCTTTCGAATTCGACTGCAAAAGGCATTACAAGTCACCCATTTAAAGCAATGGACCTTCACCTCCATGATTCAGTCGGATTTCATAAGCCGGGCGTTGCCATGGTCGAGACTCATTCAGGAAGCTCGAGAATTCCCCAATGACCTTAACGTGGCACTCACGCAACGCGTCAGTGTGATGTTCGTACTGTTGGGGTTAGCTTTTTTGATGGGTGGGGCAGTTTGGCCCCCGCTACTGTTGATCTCGGGTGCGGTCGTTACAGCAACGATTCTATTAAACTGGCCCCTGGTGGTCTTTTTCTTTCAACAGCGAGGGCTGCTGTTTGCTTGTGGTTGCATTCCCCTATATCTGCTTTACTATCTTTATAGTGGAATCGCATACTTAATTGTCTGGATGGAGTTCAAGATCATAAGCCGAGGCAAGCCCACAGACTCAATCTCTGACTATTAATACATGCATAGAGCAGCAGTACCGACCTTGTATCGAGTCATCTGAAGAGAACCACCAACATTGATAACTTGATCGAAACAAATGAGTGAACCAGAACGCCAAGTAGTCATTATTGGAGGAGGACCAGCAGGTTTATCTGCTGCTTATGAGCTATTAAAGCAAGGGGCAAGGGCTATTGTCGTAGAGAAGCAAGACCTAGTAGGGGGCATAGCCTGCACTCGACAATATAAAAATTTCTATTTCGATATGGGCGGACATCGGTTTTTTACTAAATCTCAGGAGGTAGCCAAAATTTGGCGGGAAGTCCTAGGACAAGATTTTCTCCGACGCCCTCGGGTGTCCAGAATTTTCTATAACCGCACCTTTTTTGATTATCCCCCTAAAGCGCGGAATGTGCTCAAAGGCCTGGGGCTATTTGAAAGTGTGCGCATCATCCTGAGTTTTCTCCATAGCAGACTATTCCCCCTTACGCGCTTGGACACATTCGATCAATGGGTCACACATCACTTTGGGCGACGATTTTTTAAAACGTTTTTTGAGACATACACCGAAAAGGTATGGGGTGTACGATGTACTGAGCTGAAAGCCGAATGGGCTGCTCAACGGATTAAAGGTCTGTCCCTAAAGGTCGCGATTTTGAGCATGGTCTCTAACCCCAAAACCACGATAAAATCATTAATCGAAGAATTTGACTACCCTCGTCGAGGGCCTGGCATGATGTGGGATGCGGTGAAAACACGAGTGGAGCAGGGAGGAGGACAGGTTAGGTTAAATACAGATGTGATACGAATCCAGCGAATCGAGAATCGCATTACTCATCTCGTTGTCTGTCGTCATGGGAAGGAAGAAGTTATTCAAGGTACAAACTTTATTTCAAGCATGCCTCTCACAGAATTCATCAAAAAATTAGATCCCCCTCCACCTGTGTCAATCACTGAGGCTGCTCATTCCTTACGGTATCGAGATTTTATTACCGTCTGCCTTGTGGTGAATTCCCCAAACTTATTTCCAGATAATTGGATCTATATCCATGACCCAGAAGTACAAGTTGGCCGCATTCAGAATTTCAAAAATTGGAGCCCCGACATGGTTCCCGATCCCGCGAAATCTAGCCTAGGAATGGAGTATTTCTGTAACGAAGGGGATGAACTCTGGTGCATGACAGACTCCGAACTGATTGCCCTTGCTAAAAGAGAAATCAAGCAGCTTAGTTTAGCTCGCTCGGAAGACGTCGAAGATGGTTGCGTATTTCGTGTCCCAAAGGCCTACCCCATCTATGATTCTGAGTATTCCGATCACCTCACAATTCTTAAAGAATATTTCGATAATCTCGAAAACTGTCAAACCGTAGGTAGAAATGGACTTCATCGTTATAATAACCAAGATCATTCTATGCTCACGGGGATACTTGCCGTCCGCAACATTTTCCAGGAACAAAGGAACGATCTTTGGGAGGTCAACGCTGAGCAGGCCTATCACGAAGAAGTGCAACGAGCAGAAGAAGACCCTACTCTAGAAGCCACCATCCATACTATTCAACATGTCTTTCAACGACTTCATCCCGTGGCTTTTGGCCTTGCCTTGGGGACGGTATCCGGCCTATACCTTTTCCTCGCCACCATATTCCTCCTGATAAAAGGTGGAGACGTTGTAGGTCCCAACCTGAGTCTTCTCAGTCAATTTTTGCCAGGATATCGTGTCACGGCGGGTGGAAGTTTCCTGGGAATGTTGTATGGTCTGGGAATAGGATTTTTGGGCGGATGGAGTTTCTCAAAATTACGAAATGGAGCGGTTCTCTTGTACATGGCTTGGATTGATATTCAGCTGCGGAGACCAGTCTTAAAGCATTTCCATGAATATTTCTAAGGAGTCACAAAATGGCTGCGAAACAAAACGCTTTACATGAATTGGTGGTGTCCCGGGTGGTCCATCTCAATGCCATGGCCTATGGTGTCGTAACTGGGATCTTCGTGGGGTTTGCCATATTCATCGCTACCATTTGGCTTGTCATCAAGGGTGGGGAAATCGTTGGACCCCATTTGAAATTACTGGGCCAATATTTTCTTGGCTATGAGGTGACCTTTTTAGGGAGCTTTGTCGGACTGGGCTATGGTTTCCTATTTGGGTTTATCGGTGGCTACCTTGCTGCAAGCATCTACAATCGGGTTCTACCCATTGTCAGCCAGCAAGCATCTGACACCAAGGATTCCCCATGATTTGAGGTAAGTTCATGACGGCGTAGCCGCAATCATGTCCTCCATGCTTAGTTTTTTCGCAATTCGTAAGATGAAATGAAGCGACCACCATCACCCAGAAGGATTTCACACCGTTCTGGGGCGCCAACCCTGAAATATCCAAGAACGTCCTGTTGCCCCATACGACAGATCCAACCCTCCCGCCTCGAGAGACGGCGGCATCACAGAAGCACGGCAACTCGCAATGAGATTTACTCTTGCTAAAGCGTGTCCCTTCCTCCACGCAATTTGTCCTTAAAGTTATCTGCGCAGTCGGGCTTCTGTGGCTAATCTTTGCCCAACTCAATTTCAATGAGGCAGTTGACCAGATTCTTGGGGTTGACCGGGTTCAACTAATGGTCGCGTTGATTATTCTTTTCTCTTTGTCTCTCCTCAGTACCATCCGATGGCTCAATGTCTTGAAAATTGTTGCGTTTCCTCTAAAATTCACAACGGCATGGACTCTTATGTTGGTTTCTGGCTTCTTTACGCAAGCCCTACCATCTTCATTGGGAGGCGATATTATCAGAATGACACAAGTCTTTCGAATTGGTATGCCAACCGACATTGCAATTTCCAACGTGGTGATTGACAGATTGACTTCGTTTGCCAGTCTACTGCTTTTAGTTGTGATAACGTTACCTAACCTTTTTTTTCTCGTCGGTGATACCCTGACCTGGTGGATGACTCCATTCTTTTTGGGAGTTGGTTCCACAACGCTCTACTTGTTGACGTTATTTAAACATGTTCCTGAACAGGCAAGAAAGTCACCTCTCCTTGCAGGGCTCATCAATTTTTCAAAGCATCTATCGGCAGTGCTTTCGAACAGGCGTTGGGGGTGGAGGGCCATCCTTGCTGGTCTGCTCATTCATATCCTGAGAGTGGTTGCAATATGGGTGATGGCAACAGGGTTAAATATTCATGTAGGATTGCTTGATTGCATGGTGTTGGTACCGCTTGCTTTGTTGGTGGCCATGATCCCTATTTCTATTGGAGGATGGGGAATTCGTGAAGGCGCCTTTCTTGGGGCCTTTAGCTTGATTGGTGTTGCACCAGGAGCCGCAGTTGCTCTTTCCGTCACGTTTGGGCTATCCACCCTAGTTACCAGTATACCTGGTGGTCTCATCTGGTTATTGAGCACGGATATCCGACAATCGATAAATACAGATTGGGATCAGAGAAGAGAAGAAACTACCTAATCTATTTCAATGTTGTATTCCGATCTATGGTCAAGGAGAATTTCTATTGAACGAATGATCAAAGAACACAAAAGAAAAAGAGGCAACAAGTGTTACCAGATCGATCTTATAGGTATTGTCAAGTTGACCGGGGCTGGGCAGACACTATTGCTAGAAACTCAAACGGCCAAGCGTCGTGATCTTTGTACATTTCCAAAATGATCAGTACGCTGCCTGACTGACCTATCCTTTTGGGCTGCTTTTTTGGAAAATCAAAGAGCTATTCGCTAAATGGAGATTTTTCGGTTGCCAGATCTTTGATTTCATGAACCAAGAAATTGGTGATCCAGATGTTGTATGAAATTTCAGCTCAGGTTTGCTAGATGTCGGGCGTATCAAAACAAACGGTGATCAGGTTTATCCCATGGCTATTATTGGACTCCCCTTCGAACTGCCTTGAGGGGCACTACTTCTCCATGTTAGGGAGGGCGCAGGTTCATTGAAGGCCCTTTACCGAGAGAGAAATGAATTCTGTGCCTAGAGTTAGTCGGCGAATATAGAACATAAAGATGGGTCTCATTTATTTCATTTATTAGTCTGCATTCTTAGTTTCTAACTTGCCATCGATTTTCGCTGCCACACGGGTGAACCCACGTTGTGTGGCAACCTGTTTGATTAAGGCAAGATAGCGGGGAAGAATTATAGGCTCACTCCACAACGTTCGATGCGCTTGCCGTCCCGCTTCGCCCAAACGCGTTCGAAGCGTAGGGTCTCTGGCTAGGCAGTCTACCGCTTCTCGTAATTCGTTTACCGTGTTGAATAATAGACCTCCTCCACTGCTGTTAATGATTTCGGTCAGCGGTCCTCGGTTTCGGGCTATGACAGGAGTACCTTCACGAAAAGCCTCAAGAACCACAATTCCGAATGTCTCAAAGTAGATCGAAGGCATCACGAGGGCAATGGCTCCCTCATAGTACCGACGAAGTTCCGATGGGGTGAGTCGACCCAGAAAGCGTACTCGTGGTTTATCGTTAGCAAGCTGACGAAGTTCTGCCTCATAGTTCCCGGTACCAGCCCCTGTGCCAGCAATTAAGAGATCTGCAGGGGCACTGCTTCCAAACAATGGAATAACGTCCTGCAGGCCTTTATACATTTTCAAACGTCCAACAAAGAGAAAGTAGGGGGTTATGGGTGTCTTTTGAACGGGGGAAGTCGTTGAATCATCGTCTGGTTCGGAATCAGGTAGGAAATAGGGCAATACCTCAAATTTTCGTGGGAAACCTAGTTCGGCATGCTTCATAGCAGTAAACGTACTCGGTGTTAAAAAGGCGTCTATGTGACGAAGATTTTTTTCTAGTAAACCCGTCCACCGCCAGAGCTGAGGAGGACGTTTGTAGTGTAAAGGACATTTAAAACATTCTTTTTTTGTGCAATTTTCCCGATTATGACGCCACAACATAGAGGTTGGACAGAGAAGCCAATGCTCGTGTGCAGTATAGAGTTTGAGCCCTTGACCATAGGAGAGGATGCCGGGTCCACCGACTAAGGATACGTTGTGAAAGTGAATCACGTCGTAGTCGCCATCCTGGAGAATACTGCGAATGCGGTGTCCGTGCACAATGGGGAATCCCGTTTGATGTGTCAAAAGGCACGACAGCGTTCCGAATCGGCTGCGCAATCGATGCAGTTTTACACCGGCTGGCTCTTCTAGGGGTTCGGGTTCTGCGCCGGACCCAAGTACGAAAAAGGCATCGGCATCATGAATAACATCGACTTGGTGCCCGTACCGAACTAAAGCATGCGCCAAACGGCGCACAAAGATCGCTTCGCCTCCGAAATGATACGGCGGGTAAAAGGTTGTCACCATCGCGAAACGGAGACCTCGAAATGCTGTCATTGGCTGATCTCTTTCTCCAATCTGACTTTAATTTTTGGTTAGAGTCATGAGACTACTTTTGTTTCTCAACATGACTCTCAAAGCAACACGCAAGAGTGGAAAAATCTAATTAGGGAATTTATCGGCCTCGGCAAGATGATGATACGCCATTTTACTTGCCGATTGAATGACAATGTATTGTGAGACCAATAGAAATCCTGAGTCGTCTCGAGAGACCAGTCACCTAAAAATCATACCTATCCTTTCTGAGAAAGGCTAAGAATTTTCATCCTTTGCAGTGGTTGAAGGGGCGGCGGATGCTCTCCGTTTTTTCAGTACGTTTCCAATTATCTGTAGGCGCTAACGGATGGAAGAGATGTGGGAAACCTTCGATCTAATTCGATATTAAGAAATGGCCTCCGCACCTCCATGTTCAAGGCCGGGGAATCATCCCCAAGGGATGAGGGAAAGCTACTGACAGAATCATTGACGGTTGACTTCATTGGTATCAGGTCTTTTAGGTGTGGGACATCGTGACTGACTTAGGCATTACGATGTCATCAACAACTAGGAATATCTGAGCCAAAAAAGATTCGATATTTCAATGAAAAGGACAACGACCGAGGCGAGGTTGTCCCTAAAAAACTATGCGTATCCTATTTCTTGGCGTTAACTGCGGAGTCGCGTTGTTCATCTATGAAGAACTCTTTGCGTGTTAGCAGAACACTTCTAGAAAACAGTCATTTGGTAGTTGAGTCACAATAAATCCAAAAGAACAGATTTGGCAGTTGCGGGAAAACGAATACGTGTTGTAGTAAGGACGAATGCCCATTCATTGTATGTTGCCCGAGTCTTTCCCGTTACTTAGAAACGTTTTGATGAGAAGGAAATTTTTAGTTTCATAGACAAGATTTCCAAAATTAAAATATGTCTGTAATTCAGCAGTGCTTATTTTATTGATGAAAATATAATCGACTTGATATTTCTTTAGAATTGAAAATTTTACCTCAGGCGATATTCCCTTAGAGAAAAAGGTCTTCTGGTCGAATCCTCTGGTGCCGTGATCTTCGATAAACGCGAGGCCATTACTCGCGGCAAGGACTTTGCCTGCGAAGGCTGGAATCTTCCAACTAGTATCAATGTCCGACAAGATCACATCATATTGTTCGACATGGCGACCCAAGCGTTCAAACTCTTCGTGCCGATGCTTTAATCCTTGAATCCCCTTCCACGCGTCAAAAAAAGCGAGCTTATTTGGTGCGTTAAGGGCAACAGCACATAGGGTCACGCCTATTAAAATCATAACTGGGAGCGAGGCCCATAGTTTGCCTGCTTTGGCATCTGTTTCCAACTGAGCCAACTGTCCGGCTAAAGCGATCTGCACAAAGATCGCAACAAATGAAATGGTCCTACCAAGAAACTCTAGGTTTGCAAAATATAGGACAAAATACCCCAAACCATAGGTGAGGGCCACCCCACACAACATAAAGAAAAATGCGTCGAATTGATTTACCCTAAGACGCGCTATCAGCAATGGCAGGGCAAAAGGCAGCAGAAAAAGGGTTGGCCAAATAGCATACGATGTATACCAAATAGGAAGAGGGTCGTCTCCTTCTAACTCAAAACTATACTCCTCTAAATCGTCCCCCTCTAATTCGAAACGATACTCCTCTAATTCGGCACCATACCCCCCTAACTCGTTACTATAATAGAAGGGCCTAAGTTCTAAAAAGGAAAAGTATGGCCAAAGAAACACTAAGGTAACCACACCAATTAAAAGAGACCATCCAGTCAATAATGCCCGGAACCCAATAATATTGTAAAAGTGTAGGGAGATGGCCAGTATGCCAATACACGTGACCACAGCAGTTGGTGGATGTGTAAGGATGGCCACAGCTAAAAGTAATCCTGTGAGGAGAATTAGAGGTCGGTTCGTTTTATTCAACGCAAAATGATAAAGAGAAAAGATCAAAAAAGTGAGACCGATCACAAAGGTTGAGGGATACGGCAAAACCCAACGCAGAATTTTAAAGTGTATAAAGCCACTCCAATCCAAAGCCGAAGCGGGCCATAAAAACAGAATGAGAATTAACCCGTAAAAGGCGATCGCATCATGAAACTTATTAAAAAAATAATGAATGAATAGGCGAAAACTTATAAGGAATAGTAAAAGATTGAATAGGCCCGCCATCGCGAGAGCGTCAATTGGATTGAGGGAGCTCAATCGAGCGAGCAATCCGACGAAGAGCAGATAAGGAGAATAAAAAGCATGGGGTTCGTTTAGTTTAAATAGCGGATGCTGCGGCGATAGTGGATGTGTGGCTAACTCCTTAACAACAGCACTGTGTTCCCAAAAGTCCCAGTCCCCAACTTCATACAGTGTGGATGACGTCATGAGCACGAGTAGGACCAAGCTCACCATCAAATAGCGGTTCGGACAACAGAAGGGCCACAGACGAAAGGGAGACGTAGACATGCGCTTAAAGAGTAGAGAATACGGAAAAGAAAGCCCCGAGACGTTCAACAATTGTGATTTGGAATGAGTTATGCACGATTGGCGGCAGAATTTGGACCCAAGACAAAATAATGATCAGGCTTCATGAATGTCTTTGAATACTAACATTGATTACATGAGCCTCCTGATAAGTCAATGCTCTTTTTCGACAAGACTGTTTAGGTATTTGCGCTGAGAGATCTGGCAGCCATGGTGTGTTCACCTTTGACTGCAGCAGGGGCACATTTGATTTAAACGCAGGTGAGTGTTTGCGACGAAGTTGTCTCTTCATTCTCTTCATTTTACGTTCCTTGAAAAGTTGGCATTATCTTGGCAATGCTGTGGGCACGTATCCACTTATCAAGGTGTTCAGATTCTTGGAGCCCCCATTGTTTTACGCCCCCGCCGCGTGGCGCAAACATCCGTCATACTTTTTCGTCTTGGTGAGTTATTTGCGACAAACCTGAAAAATGGACCATTGGGCGATGCTACTGAAGGATTTAAAATACGATCAACACAACAGAGAATCTCAAGTTCATCAAGAATTTGTGGTATTTCTATGATTATGGCGTACTGCTTCCCACTCATTCTCATCGGCATATCTGTTCTCGGCCTTTTCCTCTCAGCGTTCATTTAACCATAAGGCCTTGGAATCTCAATCCACCCCATCCGAGGTTGGACAGCCCATTTCTCACTACTTGATTTCATTCCAGGATCACCTGGTATACTCAGCTAGTCAATGAGTAAAATTCCTCCCCAAAACTCTCAAGGGGTACGGGCATGCCCTAGCTAACTCATTGATATTGCTGAGCATTGAATATGTCATTTTTTGAATAACTTTGGTGTTGTATTGGGGACCTGCACAGCCCTGAAAAGGCTGGTGTCCACAGTTCGATTCTGTGCCTCGGCACCATATTATTCCCAATACAGGACATACTTTTGTTCCCTGTGACGAACTAAAACCTTCCAAGTGGGCACCATGAGCATGGTCACACCCTGTTTTTTTCCTTCACGAGTCGCATCTCTCTTCATTTGTCTACTGTTGTTAAATGGTTTAAATAGTCTTCTCCTTGCTGAAGATGACCTCCAAGCTATTTCTGCTCCGAAAACAAGGACCGTTGTCGCGGAGGTATTAGAGATTGAGGGAGACTTCCATATCGTACGAGGGGAACGAGGAGAGATCCGTATAGAAGTCACTCCTGACACAAAGATTTCCGAGGAATTTATGTTTGGAGATCGCATTAAAGCCATCTTGTTACCCAACGATGTGGCCCTCACCATTACTCGAGCAGCACCTGATGAACCGATTGCGGTCACGACCAACGTGCCCCCAGAACCGACATCAACGCAAGAGACATCCCCGACTTCTGAAGAGGCTTCAATTCGGTCACCCCTCTATCAAGAATATCAAGTGCCTGAAGTCCGTGTGATCATTGCGGACATCCTCATGGTGGATGGCAGCTTTTACATTGTTCGAAGCGAACGTGGCGAAACTCAAATTGAAATCACACCCAAGACAGAATTAAGTGAAGACTTTAAATTTGGCGACAGAATTAAAGCTCGTGTCACACCCGCAGACAAAGCACTTTCCGTCGTTCGAGCCAAGGAAGACGAACTAACAGGTATTCAGAAGGAAGCAGCACCGGCTGCGTCAAGTACGTCAACGTCTCCTATTCCTAGTACCCCAACGACAACAAAAACCCCAACACCCTCTGAAAATATGGCATCTGAACCTCAGGTCGAGTTGAAGCCTTCTATTCGTACTATTGTGGCCGAGGTCTTAATGGTGGATGGCGATTTGTACATTGTCCGAGGGGAACGAGGAGAAATCCGGATCGAAATCACACCAAAAACAAACATTTCTGAAGCCTTTGATTATGGAGATCGGATCAAAGCTGAAGTGCTCGCCAACGACCAAGCGCTCACAATCGAACGCGCAAGCCCAAACGACCCCCTTGGGGTTACTTCGAACTAATCAAATTTTTCAGTTTCTTCTCGTTCATCCAGACAGGACCGTCTATTCCCTAGAATAGTGAATCTAATGGGGATTCTGTTCAGACGACAGAATATTTCTGTAACCAAGAATTTAGATTGAGTGGGGGGAAATGAGAGGAAGAATCCTCTCATTAAAGGGAGAGGATAGTTTAGATTTCTACAAGCGCCTTTCTTTTTTCCTGCTTCACAATTTGATCGAGTATTTTTTCATATTCGCGTATTCGCTTGACATATTGGACGGGTTCCCATCCCCGCGCATAGCGATAAGGAAGATCCTGGTAATACTTTTTCTTAGCCAGGAGAGGAAGTACCTCCCGCAAGCTTTCCCATTGTTGCTCATTCTTTCCAAGACGTTTCGCAAGAATCCGAGCATCCCGAATATGTCCAAGTCCAACGTTGTAGGCAGCCAATGCCACAAATAGACGATCTGACTGACGGATATCTTTTGGTACGCGTTGGTGCAAATGAGCTAAATAGCGAGCTCCCCCTTCAATGCTTTTCTTTGGATCCAATCGGTTCTGAATGCCCAAATCTGCCGCAGTTGATCGGGTCAACATCATAAGACCGCGAACACCAGTTGGGCTGATCGCATGCCGATTCCATTTGGACTCCTGATAAGACATCGAAGCCAACAAGACCCAGGAAATTCCAGTTTTTCCCTCGGCTTGTTGAAACTCTTCACGATAATTTGGCAAACGCGTGGTGATATGCTTGAGAAAGGTTCTGATTTCATAGGGCGGTAGATGATTGCCTAACTGAAGCACTTGATCTTTATGAGAAAGTGCATTGCCTTCATAATGGGGAATCTCCCAAACCAACAAAAGTCCTCCAATCACAAGGACAAGAAGAAGTAGTTGTTGAACAAGAGACTTAAGAGTATTCATCACGTCTCCAACTCCATTAAAATCCTTCTTTCTCTACTCAATGGAAATAACGACATGAAACAAACTGATAAGGATTCAAGGCACAATCCATTATAGTCTCACATGCCAGAAATGCATACAAGCCTTTTTCAGCTTGGCGTTTCATTACCTTCAAAGAAAATCGTTTTTTTTACTTAAAAATCAACAACATCAAGGGAATTGAGATAAACAGGCCTCTTTCACAGAAAGATCAGTCAATTTCTCACAATTTCCCCTGACTAATATTTTCGGACATCCTCACGAGGATATTAAGCCTCTCCCCCAAGACCCTTATTTAGGATTTAGCATGTTGACTGGAAAAGACCGTGGCATCACAAGAAAAATATTTAATTTGTTTGAGTGGAATAATCGTGACTTCCTTGGGGGTATCAATTTCTAGAATTTCCATATCATCACTAATGGTGTGTCGAACCGCATCTTTAAATTCGACCTCTTTATTATCTACAAACACAACTTTCACCCAATATTGCATCGTCGATTCCTTTCTGGAATGAATAGGATTTCACTCTGGATCCTAGAAATTGAATCTTTCGAATCAATGAACATTATGTTCCCAGCTCCTGGGATCGATGGGCAGCCGCTTCAACAGCTTCAATAAGCGTCGCCCGCAATCCACCTTCTTCTAGCCGCTGCAAGCCTGCAATGGTCGTTCCACCAGGGGAAGTGACCCGGTCTTTTAGTACTGCTGGATGCTCGCCGGTCTCACTCACCATTTTCGCCGCGCCAAGAACGGTTTGGACTGCTAAGACATGGGCCACCTTTCGCGGAAGACCTACCCTCACACCTCCATCAATCAGAGCTTCAATGGCCAAATAGACATACGCTGGCCCACTACCACTGAGACCCGTCACCGCATCCAATAAGGATTCATCCACCACCACAACTTTTCCGACCGATTCAAAAATCTTTGTTGCCATTTCCAAATGGTCAATAGAAAGTCCATGACAGCCTGATATGGCCGTGACACCTTCTTGGATAACAGCAGGAGTGTTAGGCATCACACGAACAAGAGGAATGGCTTGGTCAATTTTGGACTGGATGTTTTTGAGGGGAAATCCGGCTGCCACAGAAATGACGAGCTGTTTTTGTGACAAATACGCTTGAATATCAGTTAAAACTTCATCCATCACCTGAGGTTTTACGCAGAGAATAATAACATCAGCCCACAAGACAGCATCAGAATTCTTTGAACCCACCTGAACGTGATAGCGTTCTTGAAGATGGTCCAATCTCGCCTGGGAAATATCGGCGGCAAGAAGGTAATCCGGAGTAGTCAGCTTGCCTTGAACAATGCCCGCCACCAAGGCTTCCGCCATATTCCCCGCACCAAGAAAGGCAATTTTTGGGTTCTGGATCATGGGGCGAGTATAGCCGGAGCCTCGCATGGGTTCAACTGATTCATTAGGGAATCAACGGTATCGATTGTTGGGAGTTCAAGGTTCGCATACCAAATCCCATTCTTGATCCCCTCTCTCTGGGAAGGGTATATTGTGAGCAATCGATTCATTTGTAGCGTCATGCCTTTGTAGCCGTTTCTTTCTTTTCCCATTCAAGGAGGTTCTTTCCCATGGAACATTCTCCTTATCAAAAGAACTATCCAAAGAAAAGCTGGATCATTGCCCTCGTTGGAACGATAATTTGTCTAAGCTTTGCTTCAACAGAAGCGAGAAGAATCCATCTGACTCCTGAGCAGCAATCACAATTGGCCAGCGCTAATTCCGTGCTTGTTAGAGTCTTAGCTTTAACGGAAAAAGGGCCAGCGGATTACACGCCTTTCCTGAAAACCATTACCACTCGGCTGGAAGAACTCCACTATACGGTAGTTACTGACGCAGCCAAGCCGCATGACATTGAATTTAAAGTAAAATGTGAAGAACGTAAGACGTTGACAGGAACGTCCGCTACGGGTGGAGACGTCGAACTAGCCGATGCCCCAGATCGGCTCTGGAAAGGGCCAGCTTGCCTTTTAACCTATCAATTGAATCATCGAGACCTAGAATGGAAGAAAGAGATTCGCACGTCATTTTCCGACGCCACACAAGCCGCTCAACAAGCGAAGGTTGCGAAGGCGGGGGATTATGCCATGACGCAACTGAATCTACGCCTCGCAGAATATGATTTCCCCATCCTTCTTTCTGCCGAGTGGGGACAAGTTGATCGATTGCTTCAGCTTTTAGAGCACCCACACACTCCAAAGCTGCGTAAGGTAAAAATTCTGTCCGTTTTAAGTGAATTGCATGCTGAAGAAGCGTTACCCAAATTAACACAACTCCTTGAATCAACCGATCTGCAACAAGAAACCCTCAATGCTCTGGCGGGAGCAGGGATTGATTCTATTCCATTATTAATCGACTTTTTTCAAACCAGCACACAATCACCTATGAGAGCCGCAGCAGCCAAAACATTAGGCACCCTTGCTGCCAAGACCGGAGACCCCCGCACCATTCCTCCACTGGTCCATTATGTCTCAACCATTTTACCTCAACTCAAAACTTCTGAAGATATCGACTTTCCACTCTTGACCGAAGTAGTCTGGGCGATTGGAAAAACACGATGGGAGTCCTCCCTCAAGCCCATCGGCGAACTACAAGAAAAAGTCTGGTTAATTTTTGACACCTCCAAAGAAATGGCAGAACTCAGGGAAGCCACGAGTTGGACGTATAAACAATTAGACCTAGATGGGCATGTCAGTTAATACCATTTATACATCAATGGACAGTCTCTGAGGAGGTCACAATGCGGGCTTGTATTGTCAGTGCCGTACTGGTCATCTTGTGTCTTGGAATGGTGGTCTCAGAAGGATTTGCCCGCCGGACCTATTTCACGCCTGAACAAAAGATTCAGCTTCAGGCCATTAATACGATTTGGGTAAAGGTCTTGGCGTTAACAGAACGAGGAAAAGGTGATGGCCAAACAATTCAGGACATTATCCAAGAACGGCTAACCAACCTGGGCTATCAAGTTGTCACCACTCGGGAAGAACCATCGGATGTCATGCTGATGGTGAAATGTGAAGAACGGAAAAAATGGTCAGGGACCACTCGTGCAGGGGGTGATGCGGAACATTTGGATTCCCCCGCTCGTTTGTGGACAGGGCCAGCCTGTCTATTTACCTACCGCTTGAGTGGGCGGGACCTTGGTTGGCAGAAAGAAGCTCGAACTGACTTTGAGGATCCTGTCAGCGCAGCCAAGGCGGCGAATTCCCAAAAATCTGGGCCATATGCTATCGCACAATTAGCTGAACGCCTGGAAGTCTTTGATTTTCCAATTATGCTCGCCGCCGAATGGAGACACGACAGTCGCCTCTTCACATTACTCCAAGATCCCAAAACGCCAAAGGCACGAAAATTAATGATCTTATCGCTACTTCCTGAGATGCAATCGCATGAGGCGTTCCCCTACCTCCAAGAATTTATTCACGACCCAGAATTGGCAGAACCCGCCATCATGGCTCTTGCAGCAAGCGGAAGCGACGCCATTCCGTTGCTGACGGAAGTCTTTCAAACCCATACCGAATCACCTATTCGAGCAGCCGCCGCCAAAGGATTAGGAAACATAGGAGCCCATACAGGTGATCCCACGATTACCCCACCTATCCTGGACTACCTCATCGAAAATTTAAAAAAAATGAAAACATCTGACGACATTGATTTTCCAGTTCTCACCGAAGTCGTCTGGAGTTTAGGGAAACTTCGAAATGAAGACTCGATTCCACCCATCAGGGAATTAGAAAAAAACGTGTGGCTCATTTACGACACATCAAAAGAAATGGCCGAACTTCGGGATGCCACGAATTGGACAGTCAAAATGGTGGATATGGATGGGCAAATCCAATAAGAA
>JAJDBR010000039.1 GCA_029261275.1 Nitrospirales bacterium | reverse complement strand
ACGAAAGTTATTCAAGAGATAGCGCAACACAAAGGCTCGAACCCACCAGGCGGCATACGCGTAGAATCTCACGTTTTTGGTGGGGTCAAACTTCTTCATGGCCTGAAGTAATCCGACATTTCCCTCTTGGATCAGATCCATTTGGTCCAAGCCGGCAAGCCCATATTCCGAGGCAATTTTTACACTGATCCGTAAATTCGCCAATATCAACTTCACAGCAGCTTCTCGTGTGCCAAGTTGTTGATATTCATGGAAGAGTTGAAGTTCTTCTTCTTTTGAGAGAAAGGGGTACCGCCGGACTTCGGCCAGATAACGGCTTAAGGTCGTTGTCGGAGTGAGTGCCGTAGATAGGCTTTCCCACAAAGGCTCATCCTTCTTATTTTCTTTTTCGACGTCTTCTTGGCCCTTCTCAGGCGAGATATCTACTGGCAATAATTCGTCTGTAATCTCGTTGAATTCTTCAGCGGCATCAATAGAATCAGAATGATGCGCCTGGATATCGATCACTTCTGGGTTATTTTTTTTTGAGGATTTCATGCGCATGTGTGCTGAAGAATGATTGTTATGGCTCAGTTATGTTTAAAGATGAAGATATTGTAATGAATTTTAGGCGCATGACCAAATTCTTTTCCTCATCAAATCCCGTGAATGTCCTATCCATGTCATAGATAACGCCTCGAGTTCTCCTTCTCGGTTGTCCTAACAGGACAATTTTTTTATAGTGAAAAAGTCAAGATAACGCAAGATTAGGTCGTTTGGGATAAATATTTGTTCAATTTGAGGAGACCTGCATGGTGAGTCAGGGATGGTAAAGGAAGGGTGGCAGGCTCTACGTTCTGGCCATTGGCCCAGTTTACTTGGGGCGTGGTTGCATTTTGAGGTGAGCTTTGTGGTGTGGCTGCTCATTGGAGCCTTAAGTATCCCCATTTCAGAAGAATTGGGTCTTTCGGGTTTCAAAAAAGGACTCTTAGTCGGTATTCCACTTCTGGGAGGGTCACTGCTTCGTATTGTGGTTGGTCCTTTAGGGGACTGGGCCGGAGCCAAAACGGTGGGATTGGCCATTTTAGCTCTAGAAGCGTTCGCTCTCCTCCTCGGGTGGCAATGGGGAGGTAGCTTTGGGGAAATCTTAATTGTTGGTCTCTTTTTAGGCATTGCGGGTGCTAGCTTTGCCATTGCGCTACCGTTAGCGAGTCAAGCCTATCCTCCCGCCCATCAGGGGTTGGCAATGGGCGTTGCTGCCGTCGGCAATAGTGGGGTGCTCCTAGCGTCCTTTTTTGCACCCCGGCTGGCCGCCATTTTTGGTTGGCATCAGGTCTTTGCGCTCATGCTTCTTCCTGTACTGGGGACTGCAGGATTGTTTTTCTGGTTGGTTCAGCCCATCGAGTTAGACAAGAACCCCAAAAAGCCATCACAAGGATATCTCTCATTACTCTCTCAAGGCATCAAACAGAAATCGATGCTTTGGTTGTGTGGTCTCTATGGCGTGACATTTGGAGGCTTTGTCGGTCTTTCTAGTTATCTGCCCATCTACTTCCATGACCAGTTTCACCTGGATATGGTGACCGCAGGATCGTTTACGGCTCTTGTCGCTCTGGCAGGGAGTGTGGCGCGGCCAATAGGCGGTTTCCTTGCGGATCGATTTGGTGGTCTCGTCTTACTGCAGGGCATATTTGTCATCGTCATGCTCTTATGCTTGGTCTCAGGACAATTTCACACAATTGCCTTTGCCGTGGTTATTGTGTTTGGGATCATGTTGTGTTTGGGGTTGGGAAATGGTGTGGTCTTTCAAGTCGTTTCCTGTCGGTTCCAGGGAATCATGGGAACGGCCTCAGGATTGATCGGAGCTGCAGGTGGCTTAGGAGGGTTTTTGTTACCTGCCGGGTTTGGATGGTTGAAAGATCTGACCGGGACATTTTCATCTGGATTTCTGACGCTTGGATGTGTTTCAGCATTTGCTGCAATTAGTGTTATGATAGTCCAACGTTCAACTCGATTCATTCCGCCAAAAGCCGTTTCTGAGACATAGGGAAAACCGTTTGACTATGCCAATAAATGGCAGGGAATTTTAAGGTTATGAAGAAACTCGTGGAGGCAACACCCGACTCTCAATTTCACACTATTTCTGAAGCCCTAGTAGATTTCCAGGCTGGCCACTGTGTCATTCTGGTGGATGATGAGGACCGAGAAAATGAAGGTGACGTCGTCATGGCCGCTGAACTCGTTACTCCTGAGGATATTAATTTTATGGCCAAATATGGACGAGGGCTTATTTGCTTGGCCTTAACACCTGAACGGGTAGAGGAACTCAAGCTGCCGCCACAAACGCAAGAAAATACGGCGACCTTTGGAACGGCGTTTACCGTGTCTATCGATGCCGCCAAAAATATTACGACGGGCATTTCGGCAGCTGATCGCGCCACTACGATTAAATTGGCGGTTGCTCCAGATGCGAAACCCAGCGATTTTGCTCGGCCAGGGCATGTCTTTCCACTCAAAGCTCATAAAGGCGGAGTATTGAGACGAGCGGGTCAAACCGAGGGGTCTGTCGATTTAGCTCGATTAGGGGGGCTTTTCCCGGCCGCCGTCATCTGTGAAATCATGAATGATGATGGAACCATGGCACGTGTCCCGCATCTCCTGGAATTTGCCAAAAAGCATCATTTGAAAATCATCACCGTGAAAGATCTCATTCAATATCGATTGCATCGCGAAACATTTGTCAAAGAAATGGTTCGAGCCAATCTCCCCACCAATTTCGGGCAATTTGAGGCCGTGGTGTTTGAAAATGAATTGGATACGGGAACACATATTGCTTTGATCAAGGGTGACATTGATGCTAACCCCACTATGGTTCGTGTGCATTCAGGTTGTCTGACGGCTGATGTGCTCGGATCGTTGCGGTGTGATTGCCGGGAGCAACTCCACCGGGCCATGGAGCTGATTGAGCAGGAAGGCAAAGGCGTGCTCTTATACCTTAATCAAGAAGGGCGGGGCATTGGCCTCACCAATAAAATAAAAGCGTATCATCTTCAAGATCAAGGGAGTGATACCGTAGAAGCCAACCTACAATTAGGGTTCAAGCCTGACTTGCGTGATTATGGCATTGGTGCGCAGATTTTGGTGAATTTAGGTTTAAAAGATATTCGTCTGATTACCAATAATCCTCGGAAAATTGTGGGCATTGAGGGCTATGGTTTAAAAGTTGTGGAACGGATCCCTATTGAAATCACACCCCAAGAATCGAACGTCCATTATTTACGGACCAAAAAAGCCAAATTAGGCCATCTGCTCAATAATGTGTAAGGGGGGTCTGTCCATCGATAACTTTGCTATCTCAGATCCAATCTTCGGGCCTGGGTTTGGAATTTTAAAGGGCCTTTTTGCCTGAACCGGAACGTGCCAAGCCCTCAGGGAAAGATCAATTCCCAGTCTCTTCCGTCCGCAATCTACGCATTGGTCCTTCGAGACAGGCTGGGCGGGGTTTTCAAAATCCCTTCAAACAATTTCCTCTGATAAAACACCTGCTTTATCCACCCTCGCATATTCTTCCAAACCATCCACTTCTGATATTTTCAAACCTTCATCAGATGAACGTTCGTCTCGTTCACTGTGTAACAGATTTGTTTAACTAACCTGCGATTCTCATAGCACAATCGGGACCATCCTCCGGCCGGCTGAACGATTCCTCTCCGCTCAAAGAGCGGAGCTTCCACCTTCGTTTTAGTGAACCGGCATCCGAGGAGGAAATTCTTGCTGTAGGCAATAACACGTCGAGACGGACTGGGGGGCGTGGTGGAGCGCGGGTGGGCAAACCCAGGTGCGTATATTTTCCTAAAATCGTTTTCAAAAATTGAAACACGATTTAGAATAATTGAGAAAAGTTGCGTCGACTATTGCATTCTTCGTCTGCCAAGGGTTGGAGCAACAATATGAAAAGCCTTATGAAGTCTAAAATTTTTCAATAATCTTAGAGTGAAAAAAAATGGTACGACCATTGCTCATTAACTTCTCTATGAACGAACTCTTCGATACTTTTTCAATTACCCAAAAATGGCGTTTGAATTTTATATTCTTTAATTCTTAATTATAGGAGGAGCGATGCTTACAACAAATATTCGTTATGTAAGACCATTGTTAACCCAAGATGCACGATCATTGTTGAAACGAGCAGAAAGGCTCGTAGGTGTGGCTGAGCAGTGGAGAAGCAGCGCAGATAAAGTCTTGTATTGGGCGACATGTTCGGTTAACGACCTTGGAGGTTCACCATACAACGATAGGGCACTGGCTCTTGTCGATCGGTGTTTTAAAGTTTGCACACTCCATTCCAAATCCAAAATGAAAAATAATATTGACTTGATCCAAAAATCCTTTCGCAGCATCGGAGGGTTCTATAACATGGTAAGGGGGAGCAAGGGATACCTCTCCGTAGGGCCTCCGATACGGCCGGATGATATCGCTTATGCCCAAGTAAACGGCTGGAAAAACGGAGACAAGAAGGGGCTGACGTTTGTAATTGCAAAATGCAAAAACCAAAGCGATCTGAATCTGACCGATATCATCATGCACGAGAGCGTTCATTTCGCTGCGGGCATTGGTCACTACAATATCGGCGGGAAGCCAGCTTATGGCACGAAGGTATTCAGTTTAACTCACTCACAAGCGATGCAAAACGCCTCAAGCTACGCGTACCTTGCTTATCTCGCGCGAATGCCACATACGCAGTGGTTGAATGCCACTTAATGGATGTTCGGCAAACCGACCGAAGAACTTTGAACTCGGTCTTGAAAAGGTAACTTTACGCCAACAAATATATGTTCGGCGCAAAAAAATGACGATGCAATTCCAATTATAATCGTCATTTCTGTTTGGTTTCGTGAATCGACAACGTCAATTTTTGAGTCGTACGCAGACCAAATGGAGCTTTTCGAATTGAAACAGAAATTGCCAATTTAAGCCAGATTTAGCTCTAGCTACGCAAGGAAGGCAGATCCTGATCCTTGATAAATCAATGGATTATGTCTGGGCGAATTCTCTCTTCGGAGTCGGGTTGGGAATAGGATTTATAAAAGACTTTTTTGTCGAGATCGGCAAGTACCCAAACACTCGTTCACGGATCACTCCCCGGACTTCGCTGGCCGACAGGCGAACGTTCATCTTGCGAGTGGGGTCTGACCGGCCAATTTTTCTCGGATCCGGCAAGCATGTCACCTCATTGTGGTGTGTGGGTTGAGGAATTTGGCAAAAGAAATCTGCCGTCTCTAGTAACGGAACTGGCATCGGATAGTGAGATTCGTCCGCCTATAGGAAGGGCCTGGGTACCGCATGTAAACTGAGTCCGAAAGGCACCTGCCAACATGCAACCATTGGTTATATGCTCCGCATGTAGGGGGCAAGAGCTCCAAGCAACTTGTCACCCTTACGACATACTAACTACATTTCAGTGAATTTAGGACTCAAGAAAATTGCTCTGATTACCAATAATCCTCGGAAAATTGTCGGGATTGAAGGCTATGGGTTAAAGGTTGTGGAACGGATCCCTATTGAAATCACACCCCAAGAATCGAACGTCCATTATTTACGGACCCAAAAAGCCAAATTAGGCCATCTGCTCAATAATGTGTAAGGAGGACTTGCAGTTCCCTGAAGCAAGTGGTACACACTCCTATCGCTGTCTCTCGGCCAGACAAGGTCTCTACGGATTCACTAAACAGAATGAAGGTTTTTGAAGGAAATCTTGATGGAAAAGATTGTACCATCGGTATTGTTGTTAGTAAGTTTAATGAACTCGTCACCAGCCAATTGTTGGCAGGAGCAGAAGAAACGTTGCGACAATTGGGAACGACTGCCGAACAGATACAGCTCGTTCGTGTTCCAGGAGCGTTTGAATTGCCTTTAGCGGCAAAAGTTTTGGCTCAGTCGCAAAAAGTTGATGCGGTCATTTGCCTCGGCGCGGTGATTCGTGGTGAAACCGCCCATTTTGAATATATTAGTGAGCACGCGAGTCATGGGATTGGAAGCGTAGCCCTGGAAACGGGAATCCCAGTTATTTTTGGTGTCCTCACGACCAATACGGTAGATCAGGCCATGGAACGATCTGGCCCATCTAAAAGAAATAAAGGTGCTGATGCGGCTCGAACGGCCATTGAAATGATTTCCTTATTGAAGCAATTACATCAAGCCAATGTCCGCCCTTCTGGATTTTTACGATAATACTCAATTCATGCCCATGACCATTCCCTCAGATGTTCCTCAAAAGCCTATACTCAAGGGTGGCAGTTCGTCTCGGCGATTGGCTAGACAACTCGCGTTGCAATTGTTGTTTCAACATGAATTTCAAGCGAAACATGCAGAAGGGGAGAAGACTTTTTGGGAAGAACATCCCACCGCCTCAATCAAGGTTCGAGCCTTTGCCACTAGCATCCTGCAGGGAGTGAAGGATCACCAGGTAGATATTGATCAGCTCATTCAACAATTCGCCGTTGGTTGGTCGATTTCCCGAATGCCCGTTGTAGATCGCAATATTCTCCGATGTGCGATTTATGAATTTTTGTGGGAGCCAGACATCCCTGCGGCCGTGACTATTAATGAAGCGATTGAACTGGCCAAGCGTTTTGCCGATGATGAAACACAACGATTTGTGAATGGGATTTTAGATCATATTCTGCGAGATGAAGAACGCCTCCTTGAAAAAAACCAGCAGATTCATATGTCATCTACTCAACCTGAAAGTGCCTAATCGAAACCCGCCTTCTTACACCTGCGTTAGCCTATGATTGATCGTTATACGCGACCTCAGATGGGTGCTATTTGGACCCAACAACGTAAATACGAATGTTGGTTGGAGGTAGAATTGGCCGTCTGTCAGGCCATGGAACAGAAGGGAGATGTCCCTGGTGGAGTTGCAAAACGGCTTCGCAAAAAAGTGTCGATCAATGCTGCCCGCATTGCCACCATTGAACAGGTCACCAAGCATGATGTCATTGCCTTTTTAGAGTCCATTGCCGAACAAGCCGGGAAAGATGCACGATTTCTTCATGTCGGTCTCACTTCATCAGATATTTTGGATACCGCCCTAGCTTTGCAGATGGTCGAAGCCTCGCAGTTGCTGATGGATGATCTCGAGGCCTTGTTGCATTCATTGAGAGATCTGGCATTGGCTCACCAAGAGACCATGACCGTTGGACGTTCACATGGCATTCATGGGGAACCCATCACGTTTGGATGGAAAGTCGCTATTTGGTATCAAGAGTTTGACCGTCAACAGCAACGCCTGAAAAGTGCGATTGCCGATATTGCCGTCGGAAAACTATCCGGAGCTATGGGAACCTTTGCGCATTTGTCTCCTTCCGTCGAAAAAACCGTCTGCCAGCAATTAGGCTTGAAGCCCGCACTAATTTCCAATCAAATCATTCAACGAGATCGTCACGCAGCCTTCCTTTCGGCTTTGGCACTCATTGCCGCTAGTATTGAAAAGGTCGCCACAGAGATTCGCCATTTGCAACGGACCGAAGTGTTAGAAGCCGAAGAATATTTTGAGCCCGGGCAAAAGGGATCGTCGGCTATGCCGCATAAACGAAACCCTATCGCATCTGAAAATCTTTGTGGCCTGGCCAGGGTGGTTCGCAGCAACAGTTTGGCAGCCATGGAAAATGTAGCCCTGTGGCATGAACGAGATATCAGTCATTCATCCGTAGAGCGCATCATTATTCCTGATAGCACCATTTTGCTTGATTATATGCTGGTTCGATTAACCAAAGTTCTCTCGAAATTAGTGGTCTATCCCAAACAGATGTCAAAGACTTTGAATCAGACCGGGGGGTTGATTTACTCGCAACGACTCCTGTTAGCCCTTATTCACAAGGGGGTCATCAGAAAAGATGCCTATGAGCAGGTTCAAAAACATGCCATGGCGGCATGGGAAAACCAGGGAAATTTTCAGGAGGCTATAAAGCAAGATCCGTTTATGACGAAACATTTATCGGTGAAGGAAATTGGCGCCTGTTTTTTTCCTCAAGCCTATGTACGTCATCAGCAACAGATATTTAAGCGAGTATTTGGGAATATGAAAAAATCCACAAAGGCGAGATCATCTCAAAAAAGGGGCTTAAACAAAGCCTCGCGTAAAGGGTGACATGATGGAAAAAGGGGAGTTGCTATACGAAGGGAAGGCCAAAAAAATCTTTCTCACGGAGAAAGAGGATGAAGTCATCCAATACTTCAAAGACGATGCGACAGCGTTTAATGCGGAAAAGCGTGGAACGATTCTTGATAAAGGTATTGTTAATAATAAAATATCGACACGGCTCTTCCAAGAATTAGCCAATGCAGGTATACCCAGCCATTTCATTCAACAAATAAATGATCGAGAAATGCTGGCACGCCGAGTGAATATTATTTTGATAGAAGTTGTGGTTCGAAATCTGGCCACTGGCAGTATCCTCAAGCGCCTAGGGATCGAAGAAGGTATGTTTATTAGACCCCCCTTAGTCGAATACTTTTATAAAGATGATGCATTAGGAGATCCCTTAATTTCTGAAGATCACATTCGGTTACTGAAGCTCGCGACCCCATCACAAGTGGCAGAATTACGGAATCAAGCCTTAAAGATTAACGAAGTCTTATTGCCGTTTTTTCAGCAACGCGGCATGATGCTGGTGGATTTTAAATTAGAATTTGGCCTATGGAGCGGACAAATTATTTTAGCCGATGAAATATCACCAGATACTTGCCGTTTCTGGGATATTCAAACTGGAGAGCGGATGGATAAAGACCGCTTTCGGAAAGATTTAGGCCGGATAGAAGAAACCTACCAAGAAGTGCTCAAGCGAGTCTGTACCTAAGATAGGCAAATGATCTATGAAAGCTAAAATTTACATTACCCTCAAAAATGGCATCCATGATCCTCAAGGTCGCGCTGTCCAGCAATCACTGAACATGCTTGGCTTTGATGCTGTTCAAGATGTTCGAATGGGAAAGTTTCTGGAAGTGGATTTTCAGGACACAGAAAAAGAATCTGCCGAGTCCAGCATAAAAAATATGTGCCAAAAATTACTCGCCAATACGGTTATTGAAGATTTCCGATATGAAATCGTCGAGACCTAACCACATTTTTTCCCTACACATCTTGGAATCCACATGGGTAAAAAAAGGCATGATCCTTTGAATATTGGCATCATTGTTTTCCCTGGCTCTAATTGCGATCGCGACTGCGCCCACGTGGTCTCAGAAGTCATGGGGCATGCTGCGCATCTCATCTGGCACCAAGAGCGTACTGTGCAAGGCATGGATGCCATCATTCTGCCTGGAGGTTTTTCCTATGGGGATTACTTACGAACAGGATCCATTGCACGGTTTTCTCCAATCATGGAAGCGATACTTGAATTTTCGAATCAAGGAGGACTGGTCCTAGGGATCTGCAACGGATTTCAAATTCTCCTAGAAGCGGGGTTTTTGCCAGGAGCCATGTTGCGTAATACAGACTTGTCATTCATTTGTGAGGATACGTACGTCCGAGTGGAAAATGCCGCAACTCCCTTTACACATACATGTAAACCAGGGCAAATCCTTAAGCTGCCTATTGCGCATGCGGAAGGAAATTACTATGCCGATCCAGTGACACTCTCTGCCCTTCAAGCCACGGCTCAAATTGTGTTCCGCTATTGCGATAAAGATGGTCATGCCACCACGACCTCGAATCCCAATGGATCAATCGACAATATTGCTGGCATCCGAAACGCCCAAGGAAATGTGTTAGGCATTATGCCCCATCCTGAGCGTTGCGCGGAAGAGATCTTTAGGAATCAGAACGGTCATCTCATATTTGAATCGATGCTAATTTCTCTTCTTGGTAAGACGTCACTTGCTGTCTGAATTGGACTGAACAATAAGTCTATTGAAGTTTGCAATGAAAACATGGAAGTCTTTCCCGGTATTACCATGAGTCCGGAGATTTGTGAAGGCAAGCCTTGTGTGTCAGGCACCTCGATCGATGTGGCCACCATTGTGGGGACCCTAGGCACGGGGAAATCATTTGAGGATGTCGCAGAAATCTTTCAAATAAACCGAGAACAAATTTATTCGGCGCTTCGCTATGCCTCCTATGTGACGGATCATTTGCCCTTGAAGATGCCTCCAGCAAGTCCAAGCTAGAGGACAGCATGATCTCCGTTATGATAGGTTACTATCAAGTTCATCAGCCTATTTGTTTGGATGAATCGACCAATAATTTTCAACCTTCCAGAAGTTCCTTTATAACAACGCTGGGGCCTTTGCTAGATACGTAGCATCTCCTTATGACGCAAGATACTGCAGCATTGCCTCCTCTTAATATTTCCCCAGAACTGATTCAGCAGCATGGGCTGTCAGAGGAGGAGTATCAGCAAATCTTGAAACATCTGGGGCGAGAACCCAACCTGACTGAGCTGGGTGTGTTTTCGGTGATGTGGAGTGAGCATTGCAGCTACAAAAGCTCACGTGTGCATTTGAAAAGGTTCCCGACCGAAGGGCCTCAGGTTGTTCAAGGGCCTGGAGAAAATGCTGGGGCAGTTGATATTGGAGATGGGCTAGCTGCCGTGTTCAAAATGGAATCACATAACCATCCTTCTTTCATCGAGCCCTTTCAAGGAGCAGCAACCGGAGTAGGCGGTATTCTTCGAGATATTTTTACGATGGGTGCGCGGCCTATTGCCCTATTAAATTCCCTCAGATTTGGTGAATTAGATTCATCGCAGAATCAACATTTGTTAAAAGGAGTCGTGTCGGGAATTTCTTGGTATGGCAACTGTATTGGCGTCCCCACGATTGGTGGCGAAATAACCTTTAACGACATCTATTCCAAGAATCCCTTAGTAAATGTATTTTGCTTGGGTATTGTCAAAAAGGATTGTCTTTTGCGTGGCCTGGCCAAAGGCGAGGGCAATCAGGTCTTATATATTGGCGCCAAAACGGGGCGGGACGGCATCCATGGGGCGACAATGGCTTCGGGTAGCTTTGATGATGCTTCTGAAAAAAAACGTCCAAATGTTCAAGTTGGCGATCCTTTTTTGGAAAAACTTTTACTTGAAGCATGTCTTGAATTTTTAGAGCAGGACCTGCTTGTTGGCATTCAAGATATGGGCGCCGCAGGGCTCACGAGTTCATCCTGCGAAATGGCCTCTCGTTCGGGAACGGGCATAGAGCTCGATGTCGCCAAAGTGCCACGACGTGAACCCAATATGACACCCTACGAAATCCTTCTCTCTGAATCCCAAGAGCGAATGCTCTTAGTGGCGCAACCTGGCAAAGAAGAAGCGGTCCTTGGCGTGTGTCGTAAATGGGGGATTGATGCGGCCGTGGTTGGAAAAGTCACAGATGACGGGTTGCTGCGCATTCGAGAAGGAGATCAAATTGTTGCGGAAATCCCCGCTAATGCTATTGCCGAGGGTGCCCCGCGCTATGAACGACCATCAGCACCCCCTCAATATCAAGAACTGTTACAAGCCTTAAATCTAGATATGTTGCCAGATGTCAAAGATGCCACGGACGCCTTATTGCAATTATTAGGTTCTCCGACAATTTCAAGCAAACGCTGGGTGTATCGACAATATGATTATATGGTAGGAACCAATACGGTGGTATGCCCAGGTTCGGATGCGGGGGTGGTGCGCCTGAAAGGAACGGGGAAAGCCCTTGCCATTACCACTGATGGCAATAGCCGCTATTGCTTACTCCACCCCTATATGGGCGGGGGGTTGGCCGTGGCAGAAGCGGCCCGAAATGTGGTGTGCTCTGGAGCCAAGCCTGTAGGGGTTACGGATTGTTTGAATTTTGGCAATCCGGAACGCCCCGACATTATGTGGCAATTTATTATGGCCATCGAAGGGATTGCAGATGCCTGTCGCGCATTTGACGTGCCTGTCGTGAGTGGTAATGTCAGTCTGTATAACGAAACAAATGGTCTCTCAATTTACCCTACACCAATTATTGGAATGGTCGGGTTGATTGAACGTGAAGACCACATTACGACCCAATGGTTCAAGCAATCCGGTGATATAATTCTATTGATTGGTGAGACCAGAGAAGATATTGGTGGAACCGAGTATCTCAAAGTCCTCCATTCGCGTGAACAAGGCATGCCTCCATGGTTAGATGTAGAACGGGAGCAAGCCGTACATCACTGTGTGTTAACCCTGATTCAAAAAGGATGGGTGGAATCTGCACACGATTGCTCAGAAGGGGGACTCCTCGTTACACTTGCAGAATGTTGTCTTACGCATCCTTCGACCCCGTTAGGGGCAAAAATTACCCTCAGCCAAGAGCGGTTGCGTTTTGATGCTCTTCTGTTTGGGGAAAGTCCCTCACGCATCGTGATCACAATCAAAGAAGACAATTTCACGCAAGTTAAGCAATGTATTCAAGATATGGGTAGCAAGGTGCCGATGAGCGTATTAGGACAGGTTACGGATACGAATCAACTGACTGTAACGGTTCAAGGAGAGCACAGCCAAAATGTGCGTCACATGTCTTGGCCGGTCACGGAATTGGCTGATCGGTGGCACAATAGTCTAGAGCAGCAACTAGGAATCGACCAATCTTCATAAGCCCTAGTACGTACATCGTGACCCAATGAATCTTTCCCTTCTTTTTTCTCATTTCGCGTCATGAAATCCTTGCCAATTATTCAACCCTCTTCCTCTTCTGATGCCTTCAATGAAGAATGTGCGGTGTTTGGGATTTCCGGGCATAAAGAAGCTGCCAATTTGGCCTATTTGGGCCTCTATGCCTTACAGCATCGAGGGCAGGAAGGGTCAGGAATTGTGTCTTCCGATGGGGAACGATTTTACCAAAAAAAAGGGCTAGGACTTGTTGCCGATATTTATTCAAAAAAAATATTACGTGGATTGCCAGGAACCAAAGCCATTGGGCACAACCGGTATTCCACCGCAGGGAGCGGAGATCTCCATAATGTGCAACCGTTGTCGGTGAATTTTGCCTTTGGCAATTTGGCACTTGCCCATAATGGAAATCTCATTAATGCGGGAGTGTTGCGGGGAGAATTGGAAGCGTATGGAGCTATTTTCCAATCTGATTCTGACAGTGAAGTTATTATTCATTTAATCGCGCATTCCAAAGGCGATACCATTGTTAATCGGGTGATTGACGCCTTAAGCTTGGTGCGGGGAGCTTTTTCTCTGGTGCTGCAGACGGATGAGCATGTGATTGCCGCTCGTGATCCATATGGCTTCCGTCCTCTATGTCTGGGGCGTTATAAGGGTAGTTGGGTCGTCGCGTCTGAAACTTGTGCGTTCGATCTCATTGACGCGCAGTTTGTCCGTGAAGTCGAGCCTGGAGAAATTGTCGTGCTCCAAGGCACCGAACTGACTTCCTATCATCCGTTTCTGGAACGTGATCGCGCGCAATGTATATTTGAATATGTCTATTTTGCACGACCTGATTCAAAAATATTTGGCACGAGGGCCGTCTATCCCATACGAAAAGCGTTTGGGCGACAATTAGCTAAAGAATGTCCTGCAGATGCCGACTTGGTTATTCCTGTTCCTGACTCAGGAGTTCCGGCTGCGCTGGGCTATGCCGAAGGTATGGGCTTGCCATTCGAAATTGGGCTCACGCGAAACCATTATATTGGTCGGACTTTTATTGAGCCGCAACAAGCTATTCGACATTTTGGCGTCAAACTCAAATTAAATCCCGTTCCTGAGGTCCTAGAAGGTAAACGTGTAGTGGTGGTTGATGATTCAATTGTTCGAGGAACAACGAGTCGAAAAATTGTCAAAATGCTTCGACAGGCCGGAGCCAAAGAAATTCACATGCGCATCAGTTCTCCACCGGTGATTGCCCCCTGTTTTTATGGAATTGACACCCCAAGTAAAAAGGAACTCATTGGCTCTAAATTTTCCATCGAGCAAATTCGACGGTATGTTACGGCGGATAGCTTAGGATATTTAAGCCTTGAAGGGATGCTCGCGACCGCCCCGGATGCTTCTCGGCATTATTGTACGGCCTGTTTTACCGATAACTATCCGATTAGCTTAACCAAAGCCGAACAAATGCAACTTGGACTGTTTGAGCCTGAGCACGTTTCTTCTTCCTAAACTCCACTCTAGTTTTGTTGCTGCCCCCAAAAATCCTGTGATACCATCTCTTTAAAGGTATTCAAGCGTTTGACAATCTCTACTTGCTTGGAGATGTCATGCCCCATTCGGCGAATTGGAGGAGGGAAAATTATGACACGACGAACAGGCATAGGATTCTTAATGGCAAGTGTATTTCTTTGTTCTTTGGGCACTGCGCAGGCCGGAAGCTTTTTTAAGGTTGGAGAGCCAGCTCCCAACTTTACCTTAACGTCTCTTGAGGGCCAAAAGGTCTCCCTTGAACAATACAAGGGGAAAGTCGTCGTTCTCGGCCTTTTTCATATTTGTCAACCATGTTTAATTCAAAGCACCAATTTGCAAAAGGTCTCTGAAGCGATACAGAATAAACCAGTTGCGATCGTTGGCGTGAATTCATCAGGAGATTCTCAAGCCAATGTGAGTGAATTTTTGCAAACGTTTCCGGTTAAAGTGACCTATCCATATTTATTAGACCCCGACCAAACGACAGATAAGCTCTATGGTGGTGGAAAGTTTATTCCTAATGTGTATGTGATTGACCAACAAGGTTTGATCCGTTGGCAACGGGTGGGAAATTTTTTCACGGATGGGACATTAGCTGAGCATGAAATGATTCTCGCTGAAGTGGAAAAACTGTTAGCTCCATCGAATTCGTCCTCAATGTAATGGCCTCTTTTTAACGTTCAATGATTGGAATCCTATGGATGAATTTGAAGAAGGTAAACAAACGTTCCTTGAGTTAGTTAGGACTCTAGATGAGGCCGTACAAGTGGTGATTCCAACCACTCCTTCTCAAAGTCTTTTTAAGATTTCCCTCTCACGAGGATCTAGCCGAACCTTCATTACCGTTCATGAGGACGATATCCTCGACCTTCCTGAAGAAACGCTTGCTCAGGAAAAAACCACAGCTCTTTTGCAGGAAGCGATTGGATCCTTATGAAAGCTCTACTTCCCAATATCTGGGAGTGGTCATGGTTTTCAGAAGAAAAACAACTAAATTTCAATGGCCATTTATTGACGGTGGGAGAGCATCGAATCCTTGTTGATCCTCCTCCAATGACTGCAAGTGATGTCGCGTTTGCTCGGCAAGGCGGTCCGGTCGATTATATTCTTGTGACGAATAGAGATCACGAACGAGAAACGGCTCAGTTGCGAGAAGAATTTCACTGTACAGTGATGGTTCCGGAATTGGATGCCAAGGAAATGGCTCTCACCCCTGATAAAACGTGCAAAGATGGAGAATTGCTTCCTGGTGGGATATGGGTCGTGCAACTTGCACATCAGAAGTCTCCTGGTGAAAGTGCTTTATTCCTAGAAACAGGGAAGGGTATCCTCATCGTCGGGGATGCAATAATTGGACATCCCGAAGGTGCTGTACGGCATCTCCCCCCAGAAAAATATGCGGATATCGGTCAAGCCCGTGAAGGCTTGCGTCGCTTACTAAAGTATCACTTTGACACCCTCCTTGTTGGGGATGGGACGTCCATTGTGACCGGAGCCAAACCCATCCTTGAACAGATGCTTGCTCAGGCCTAACAACCCGGAAAGAAACCGTTGTTAAGCATTGTTTCTTGTCACGCCAATTATTTTTGTGAGTAACCGCCTATGGCTTGGTCTCAATCAGCGGACCTCAATTCGTTAGGCAATCAACATTTTTCCAAAGGTTTTTATACCGAGGCCTTTCAATGCTACGCCCAGGCCCTTGAGGTTGATCGAAAAAATGGAGATCAACGAGCGTTGGCCACAACATTGGGCAATCTTGGAAACATCTGCGCCGTCAGCGGACGTCGTGAACAAGCTCGGTCATACTATACTGAAGTACTGGAACTTCAAAAAATTCTTGGAGAAAAACGAGGCATTAGCACCACATTAGCCAACCTAGGTAATTTATCTGCCGATGCGGGGGAATGGGAACGCGCTCGCGCCTATTATTTAGAAGCCATGGATCTCATGAACCTCTTGTCAGATCATGCGGGTAAGGCAGTCCTTCTCTCTGATTTAGGTCTGGTCGCGCGGGAAACTGGCCAAGAAGTTGAAGCTTTGTCCTTTTATCAAGAATCCTTGGTCTTGATGCGTCGAGTCGGTAATGAAGCTGGCCAGGCTGATGTCTTTCGCATGATGGCACGTTTGTATTTGAGTCAGCACCGCTATGACGAAGCGCAATCTTGTACATTAACCAGCCTAGATGTAGCGCGTCGTTTAAAAGATGAATTACGTATGGGTGGTGCCTGGTATGTGCTGGCCAGTTGTCATGAAGCGCGAGGGGAGTGGGGAAAAGCTGTCAAATATTTACAAAAAGTGGTGCGAGTGGATGAAAAGTATCAACTTCCAAAATTAGGCGAAAATACCCAACGCCTGAAGACCTTAGCCATTCGCTTAGCTGAATCTTCTGAGGTTACGAATGAGTGATGCCAGCTCGGTTTCGCCTCATTGGCCTGAGACTCGGGCCTCTCTTCTCACAGAGATTCCCGGGTGGTTTGAATCTCTCAACAGCGAACCGCTGACCTTATCCTTACCAGATGAGGATTGGTTATTGGAGATTACCCCGGATGGGCGGTTGGTGTGTGTCGCTGGATATGATTTAGACGACATGAAAAGTATGCTCTCTGATGGGACTGCCGAGGATCTAGGTGGTGACGAATTAGCCAAACAAGTGAAATTTTTTCTTCAACAAACGACCTCGAAATATCGCCGAAAATTGGTGGCTGAAGGATTTGTCGAACGAATTGAAATGACAGACGATTTCGTAGCGGCCAATTTTGAAAAAGCTATCGACTTAGGTGCACCTTCGGATGTAAGACAGAAAATTCACACCTGCCAATCGTGGTTTCGCTCGTAAATCCGCTCTGGGCCAATGAGCAACATCACCCCACTTCTTAATTGATGTCTTCCAAACCAACCATGGAGTCGTTTAAGCAGTTCAGGGAGATGGTCTATAGTTTTCGCGTATCGCGAGTCATTTTTTCTGCCTTAGATCTGGACCTCTTTAATATGATGGGCCAGCGGGAATGGGCCATTCCTCAATTGGCCAAGCGTTTGAAAGTCAGTTCACGGGGCTTACATATTCTCTGTCGAAATTTGGCCAGTGTGGGTTTATTAGTCCCTACGTTAGGTCGCTATCGAACAAGTGCAATGGTCAATCGATATCTGCAAAAGGAGAGCGTAGATTATCGCGGAGACTATTTAGGACTCATGCAGCGTCAATGGGAAGAATGGTCTCGTCTCACTGAAGTGGTCAAAACAGGTATTCCAGTTGACAGTCAAGAACCAGAAACTCCTGAATACCGACGATCTTTTACTTGGGCTATGCATCATCGTTCCCTTGAACCGGCTGAGCAGATTGCCAAACAAATTCCAATAAAGTCTGCGCGTTCATTCCTTGATCTTGGCGGTGGGCCAGGCACCTATGCGTTGGCTTTTATCCCGAACAATCCGAAGCTGTTGGCGACGGTGATGGATCGACCGGCCGCACTTGAGGTTGCACAGACGTTGGCAAAACAGTTATCCGTAGAATCGCGTCTATTATTTCAAACAGGGAATTTCATAGATGACAACATTTCCGGAAAGTACGATATCGTCTGGTATTCTAATGTCCTTCATATTTATTCACCCTCTGAAAACCTCAAGGTATTTAGGAAAATTAGACGCGCGCTTAAACCTGGAGGGCGTCTTCTCATCCAAGATACCTTTTTGCAAAACCCTAAAGGGCTGCGGCCGCTAGAGACAAATTTGTTTGCGGTGACAATGCTTCTCTACACAGACACTGGTAATACCTACCCCATACAAGAAGTTCGTAGGTGGCTTCACCAAGCTGGCCTCAACCGCACCCGCGTCATTCGGCTGAAGCCGGGAACAGGCGATTGGGAGGGCCAAATCCTCGAAGCACGCCCGCCGGTGTCCTCGTAAACTCTTCATTGCATCTGAGCTCCCCGAAAAGATAATTGCTCTCGAAGCCCAATAGAGGTTTGTTCAGGGAAATGGGAATAGATTCCCAAGAAATGACAATGCGTTTTTTCTTTCAATCGTTGATATGCATACGTTGTTATTTGATTTATGTGAATTTTTCCAATTCACCAGTACTTATGAATCAATGACATTTAATAAATCGTGGGATGTTTCGCTCGATTTCGTAAAGAGGCCCCAATAGGATTAGCGGGAGCCCTGCTTCAGAAGCGTTCGTTAGGATGGGTCTATGGGTGGCGCCGTCCCTTCGGATGGTAGAGACGGTGCAGAAGCGTGAGATGAGGCACTCGGTAAATTCACAAAAAACGTTGTTCCTCTTCCCCTCAAGCTTTGCACGTCAATTTTCCCTTGATGCTCTTGAATAATTTGATGGGCAATAGCTAAGCCCAAGCCGGTTCCTTCATGTTCCTGACTTAAGTGCTTTGTGGTAAAAAACGGATCAAAAATATGTTCGATATCATCCGGTGCGATCCCTGATCCCGTATCTTGAATCTCAAGTTGGACCCAATCCTGTTTTCCTTGAAATTTAAGATGCCGGGTCCGAACGGTTAACACTCCGCCATCTGGCAACATGGCTTCTACGGCATTGAACAAAAACCCGAGAATAACCTGTTTCAGCTGCTGACGATCGGCAAAGATTTTAGGCAAATCCCGAATCAGATCAGTTTCAATGACAATGAGTTCATGCGAAGGACGAACCCGAAGGGTATATAAACAGGATTCGACAATATCGTTCAGATCTTCTTCGCGCAAAAACGGTTCCATGGGTTTGGCATAATCTAAAATTTCTCGAGTTAATCGCTCAATTCGAAAGACATCTTCTTTCACAACTTTGCTAAAACGGGCAAGAAATTGTTCGTCGTCCTTGCGTTCAGGCGCTAAATCTACAAAAGCTTTAATGGACGTTAAAGGGTTTCGAATTTCGTGAGCCAAGCCTCCTGCCATTGTTTCAAGTGACCTAAGTCGGTCAGTTCGACGGACCAGCGATTGGGAACGCTTCAATTCTTCATAGAGAAGCGCATTGTCCAGTGCGACTGAGGCTTCTTGGGAGAGGGTCGTGAGGAGTTCCAATTCTTGTGAGGTATATCCTCCTCCGGTATTCACTGTTGGACCAAATATACAAAACCCTAAGAGTCGATTCTTATTGACCAGTGGTAAACAGACTTCCGTTCCGAGTTGAGCCAGTTGGGACACGACCACCTGAGATTCCAAATCGGCTAAGGAATTATTCATTTCATCAATCACGAAACAACGCGTTCCTTGTCGCCAACAATCTTCTAACGAAGATCGATGGTCAAGCTGCAAACTAGAAAAATCCTTCAAGGGCTTTCCAAAGCTAGAGAGAGGGTCGTAATCCTTTCCTCCAGGTTTACGTAAAAACAAGGCGCCCCATTGCAAGCCTAAACTGGGACAAATAGACTGAACGATCGTAGAGGTCAAATCTTTTAACTCTAAAATAGAGACCAAAGATTTTGAAAAATCTAACACAGTCTTATATTGATCATACCGTTCTTTGAAGAACGCTTTCGTAATAAGGGTCGTAGCCTGCGTTTTTAGGGAAGAGGCACCAAAGACCAGCAAGAGCAAGACGAACAGTTCCACAAGAGAATAGCCAATGTTGATTGATCCAAAATACCATTTTTGGCCCATTAATAAGGCTGGGTAGGCGGGAAATGCCACCAAAAGTACGAGTAAGCTTCCCGTGACCCCCCGTTCAAACGCCGTCCCTAAATCCATAAGTCGATAACGAAGAAGTGTATAGGCTACCACGGACGTGTACACCGTCATGAGGATGGCGCCATTAGGTTGGATGTTGATCCCATACCACAATGGGAAAGTGGTCATTCCACCACCGTAGGCAACGATGGAACCTAAGGCTAACAGATAAAAACGATATCGTTCGCCGCCGCTTTTACTCTGAGCTCCTTGAAACAATAATCCCGTACCATAAAGTGAGCAGAGACCAAACCAGAGAAGATAGAGATGGAAGGCTGGTCCAGGCCGAGGCCAAAAACGAAACCCACCGGCAGGTTGCACATCAGCAACAAAATAGGGCGTCAAATTCACGAGAAAAAAACATAGACCAATTCCTGCTGACAACCAGAGGAAGCGTTGCCTACCTTGAATCTTGTCCAACAAGGTGAGAACGTGAAAGAGATAGGCTACGGGTAAAAATATGGCCCCGACCATTAACAGGCGCACACAAAACAGTGCTGAATCCGGTGAAGTTGAGACCTGCCAGGCCCAATAGCCATAACCCCATGTGGCTGCCGCAAGGGCATACAAACCATAAGCCTGATGCTTAGGGTTGGTAGGATATTTGGCGTAGACAATTATTCCGGAAATGGTGGCGGCTAGGCCGTTGAGGAGTCCGCTGAAGGCGTGAAAGGTCACGTAGCAGAAAAGTTCCTGAGTGAAACAAGGGCGCTCCGGTCGCGTGTTTCCCGCCAGAATTTCCTATTGGACATTAATTGTTGGAAGAAGTCAAAGTGCGCGGCACCGCCAAACGTCTAGAAACTCGTGCGGCAGATACGTACGACCCAGGATTACCACTTACAACACTACACAACCTATTCGTGAGGGTGGTTTAGGCCGCGGCCTTGAAGGCATGATTCGGGTAAATGGGGCACTCGGATGTGTGAGTAGGAGAATCGGAAATGTGAGTTGGAACGACTGCTTTCTCTAAGACGATCAGATAGGCTTGGTTAGCGAAGGTTGGATAGACCTTGGCAGACACACAATTCAAAACATCGAGGGTTGTTCTCCATTCTGTTTGATCAAAAAAACGGAATTGCCCTTCCTTTTCTGCTTGTCGAATCTTTCCATAATTATTCAAAAGTTCACGAGCCTCAGTTTTCTGATTGTATCGTCCGGCTTCGTTGATTAAATTGTGATAAATGCCAGAAAAGTCTCCATTAGGTTTGAGATTGGAGAGCACCATGCGGCCACCGGGAGCAAGAACTCGAAACAATTCGCGCAAGGCAGCTTGGGGGTCAACAACATACCCAAGAACCAAATTAGAGACAATCCGATCAAATTGATTATCTGCAAATGGCAGAGAATATTGTAAATCAACCTGGGACCAAGACATGTCGATTGAGCAGAATCGATCAACACAAGATTCTTGAACCGAACGATAAGCTTGGGTCATCTGACATTGAGCTCGTCCAAGTGCTTCCTTGACGACATCAATGCCAATATACCGAATGGGATTATCCGAAATCAGTTGAGGTGTGAGTATCGTTTTCTGCAGGGATTGCAAAAAAAATAAACCAGCATTTCCATTTCCACAGCCAGCATCTAAGAAACGTTGACCAGGAGTAATGGGCCCTAATGCATGGAAGACGTGATCTAATAATTGAACGTAATCCTGACAGGTTCCAACAGTTTGAAAATCCCCCAAATAATCTCTCCAGAATGCTTGACCGACTTGGGTGAGAGACTGATGTCGAAGTGCCATTTTTTCTTGTCGGTTTTGCCTCCCTAAATCGACACGACGGGGTTCATGAATGGCAGAACTACATGAAGATAATTGTAAATGTTGATGACAATGCTGAATGATTTGGCGATAGATTGTCCGGGCAGTTTTGGGGTTTTCCTGTAAGGAATGCAAGGCCTCTGGTACGTCCAACCATTGGGAGGTATGTTTAGCTAAAGATTGTTTAAACATCCCCAGCCCCGTTTTCTCAACCCAAGCATCCTTTCCGGCAGAGATATACATCACTGGAGTTTCTAAGGCTTGAACATCCGCAAGTGTAGATCCCAAGGTGGAAAATTCATTCGTTATAGCATCACGTAAAAACTGTTCCCCAACATTAAAACCTAAAATATTTGCGGAAACTTGAATGTGGCCATTCTGATAGTTGGCAAAAACATCTTCTTGGTGGACCGTGGCGACGGATTGCTGAACATCCACAATGCCCACAAGAAGCACTAACAGGGCAAGGGAGGGTACTTCCGCTTCGGCTTTCAACGCCACACGGGAGGCCAAACTTGATGCGACACCCATGACAGAACTTGTCGGCCATTGCTGGCGGGCAAACTGTATAACCGCCCGGAAATCCTGTTTCATCGAAGAAAGAGAGATATCAAAATGTCTTCCCTGGCTTTCTCCAACATGATTGGTGTGATCATAGCGGATTACCTGAAAGCCATTGCTGGCGAAGTAATAGGCTAAAGTCAGGTAATCTCGTTTCGTTTCCCCATACCCTGGAGCAAGAACGACGACGGGAACTGTGGAGAGATCAGTATCAATTTGAAAATCATGATACGCCCTAATCGTCTGGCCAGAAAAATTCTGAATAGATAGCCTAGAACTCTGTATGGGGGAAGCTTGTTGACCGTTGTGATGGCTTTCAATGTTCACTGCCTTTTTTGTTGAAGCATACCCAAGAAGGGGTTCGTCAGTCGGTCGGCTCGTTTCACAAAAATGCCCGAACGGGTCTTTATCCATTTGACTGATGACGAAACTTCCAAGCTCCAAGGGGAAAGCCTCATGGTGGGCATCATGGAGTAGGTTAGGGGTTCTTTGGGAGTAATCAGGTTCAACAATTACAAGGGTATTCGCATTCCATACCGAAGAGCCTTTTTGTATGTGAGTCTGTCGAATGATTCCCGTCTGAATTTGATGGATCAAACCTGAAGATTTCCCAAAATTCTGCCACTGAATTTTCTGCCCTACTTGAATCGGGGGCATCCCTTCAATACGTAATTTTAAAGCTCCGGTTCTCAAGAGTTGGATGTGCCCTTCCCAATTTCCACCGAGACAATGAAAATACAAGGGAACAGATGGATGCTGAATTGAAAGATCCTCCTTCTCCGACTCAATAGCACGAGATTTTTTGATAGGAAATGGGGAAGCCGTTTGAAAAACAGGATTGGTAGGGTCGAGTACGATTCCATTCGTCATTGAATGATTTCCCTTCTTGCACCTAAGTTTTTATACCTATATTCCAAGGCACACGATTCCTTGGGTTTAAAAGAACCCCAACAAGTTTTTACCCACAAGATGAACACAATTTAAAAATGAATCGAAGAAGGCCACATGACAGGTGGGGGAAGTGCCTAAATCGTGTAACGAATTCAGGGGACCATCAGATTCATCTTCGTATTGTCTGAGACTAGAGCAACCTGAATGCCAAATTGTACTTCCATCCTCCCCTCACGAAGCAGCTCTGAAATTACATTGGAATTACGGGGAATTTTTTGCCGAATAGAAGAAAGTCCCCTTACCAAAAGAACTTCGAGACTGCGCCTATACTGTCGATCAACTGACAGGGCAGGTGTGATGGCGTAGAGATACCTGACAGGAGGTCATCTCTTCTGCATTGACTCCTCATCGTTGTCTACCTAGAATTCACCCACCACCATCAACATCACGAGGAGGTTCGTATGAAGAACGGCACCATCCGCAATGTTGTCCTGGCGTCCTATCCTGGAGCCGGAAAAACCAGCCTCACCGAAGCCCTGGCCTTTGCAACGGGGCTCATCCCCTCAATGGGTCACATTCTCCAAGGGAACACGATTGCCGACTTCGAACCTGAAGAAGTGCATCGTCATCATTCCCTCAGCTCCGCACTCCTTCAATTTGACTGGCAGGGGATTCGGATCAATGTGTTGGATACGCCTGGTATGGTGGACTATGGCGTGGAAGTCCAATCAGCCCTTCGGGCAGCTGATGGAGTCATTTTGGTATTGGGTGCGGCGACGGGGCTTCGCTCCGAAATCGAACGAGTATGGGAAGCCATACAAGACAATGAATTACCCTGTTTGATCTATATTAATGAATTAGATAAAGAGGGAGCCAATTTCAAGGCGATCTTGGGAGAATGTGAAAAAACTTTAGAGCTCAAGGGTGTGCCACTCACCATTCCCGCAATGCAAGACGGAAAATTAATAGGTGTCATCGACCTACTGTCTCAACAAACAGTGACCTCTAATACACAGTCAGCGAAGCCACAGCGAGCGGACATTCCAGCAGATCACGAAACCTCGTCCACAGAACATCGGCGTCGCCTCACAGAGCTTGTCGCTGAAACGAATGATCAATTAGTCGAAAAATATCTCACCGATGGCGAGTTGTTGGATGAAGATCTGATCGATGGTTTAACAATGGGAACGCTCGAGCGAAAAATCGTGCCCGTTCTCTGTGGATCGGCAATCGGCCATGTCGGCATGGACAGTCTCCTGGAAGCCATCACACAGTTTCTTCCTTCGCCTGAAGACCGAGCGAACTTGCATCCTCAGACAGGGACGCAACCCATCACTCACGAAGAATGCCAACGAAAGTCTGATGCACATGCGCCATTTTCGGGGTTAGCGTTTAAAACCACCATCGATCCCTTTATGGGGCGACTGACCTATGTCCGAGTGCTGTCCGGTACCTTGGAAGCCGATTCCGCTTTTTTCAATGCCTCTCGTCAGACCAAAGAAAAAGGCGGACATTTGTTTTTGTCCATCGGGAAAAAACATCAACAAGTTGGCCACGCCTGCGCGGGAGATATTGTGGCCATCGCCAAACTCAAAGATACCCAAACAGGCGACACCATTTGTGATGATAAGCATCCCATCGTCTATCCGGGTCTCTCCATCATGAAACCTGTCATGTCCTATGCCTTAGAAGTCAAAAGTAGCAAGGAAATCGACAAGGTGAGCTTGGGGCTCCATAAATTAGTTGAAGAAGATCCCTCCTTGGAATTTCTGCGGAATGACGAAACCAAAGAAATGCTCCTCAGTGGAGTCGGACAAGTACACATCGATGCTACGTTGGAAAAATTGCGACGAAAATATGGAGTCGACGTGAATTTACACATGCCCAAAGTGCCATACAAAGAAACCATCCATGCGATCGCGCAAGCACAGGGGAAATATAAAAAACAAACGGGTGGGCATGGACAATTTGGGGATTGTTGGTTAAAAATTGAGCCAGCCCCTCGCGGAAAGGGCTTTGAATTTCACAATAAGATCGTAGGAGGGGCTATTCCACGAAACTTCCTTCCGGCGGTCGAAAAAGGGGCGTTAGAAGCCATGCAGCATGGGATTATTGCAGGCTTCCCGGTCGTTGACATTCAAGTGACAGTCTATGATGGCTCGCACCATCCGGTTGATTCATCGGAAATGGCCTTTAAAGTGGCCGCCTCCATGGGGTTCAAAAAAGCCATGGAATCGGCACAGGCTGGATTGTTGGAACCAGTTATGGCGGTAGAAGTGACGGTTCCGGATGATCTAGTCGGTACGGTTATCGGGGATCTCAACTCGCGACGCGGGCGCATTCAAGGCATGGATGTCAAAGGCCACAATGAAATTCTCAAAGCCCATGTGCCCTTAGCGGAAATGTTGACCTATGCCACGACCCTCACGTCACTCACCGCAGGCAAAGGCAGCTATCGGATGGAGTTCTTTGGCTACGAAGACGTGCCGAAAGAATTGGTCAACCGGGTGATCGAAGAGCACAAAAAAGAAGCCGTGGCACACACTTCTTGAAAATTAACCCGTCCACAAATATGAGAACTATATTAGTTGGAACCGTACTTGGGTGTACGGTCTTCACGGGATTGGCCGCGGCGAATTTGCTCGAAGTGAAGAAATCGGTGGAAGAAGCCCTTTGTAAAAAATTAGCGACGGACTATGCGAACGATCCCAGATCTTTCGCGGTGCAATCCATTGCGCAACTACAGATCTGCCTGGCTCAAGCTTTAAAAAACTCTGCCTCGACTGCCATTCCGAGAAATTTTGATATTCAAGCTCCGAGCCCTTCGACAAATAATGTCGACTCCATGCTCCCAAAACTCCCAACCCCTCCAACGCCTCCTAGTTCCATAAACATTCGATAAGGTGGTGTGGCCGCGTTTAGGCTCGGCAGCCGACCTACTTTTTGCTTCGGCAAAAGTGGACAAAACCGTTGACGCCCTGTCAGGCCATATCGAAGGGGTCGGACGCAAGCTGTGAAAAAGCGGACCAACTCGGTATGCTCAAACAAATCCCGCAGAATGATAAGAGCGTCCGTCTCCTTGACCTGGCAGAAGGCTTCGAAACATGAAAATGGAAGGTGGGGAAATAACTTGGTTGGCAGAATAGGCGGAGATGGGTAGAGTAGTCATTGGTCCCCAAATAGCCTCGCACCAGCAGGGGAAACCTCAAACAAAAGGCTTGCCCGCTTTTTTTAACTATAGAATTTGCGATTACAAAATGTGGTATCAGTTTTGTGAATTTTTTTGTGGAAATTTTCCAATTTTGACTTTTGTGTTATTAATCAAGAAAGCACAAATAGGATGTAGGTATGGTTTTATAACATCTT